>JALVZI010000084.1:8611-14634 GCA_027022125.1 Anaerolineae bacterium
GACATATCTTGCCCCGCGCAAAATTGAAGGCGAGTTCGGCGGCATTCTGAAAGCGGGAGAAATTGACTCTTTCCCACTCGGAACCATCACCGAATTTCCCGCCGGGCGATTCTTTCTGGCGCGGCTCGATGATGGCGGCTTTTTGGCGCTCTATCGCCGCTGCACACATTTGGGCTGTTCCATCGCATGGCATGCCGACCAAAACAAATTCATCTGCCCGTGCCATGCGTCGCAATTTGATACCGCCGGAGACGTGGAAAATCCGCCCGCCCCGCGCGCGCTCGACATTTTTCCCGTCACATTTGAAAACGGAATCGTGATTGTGGACACGGGGAAAATCATTTCCCGCGACAATTTCGAGGCACAGCAGGTTGCCTATCCACCCGCCGCTTGAATGGACACTTGATGTCATTCCGGAATTTCCCGCAGGGAAATATCCGGAATCCACAGCGCAGAGTTATGGATTCCCGCTTGCGCGGGAATGACATCCGGTAAAAGAGAGTTGCAAATGAAAAATCCACCGAATCCGGAGATTTAGTTATGAACAAATATATGCTCGTCACCGTTTTTTCGCTGCTATTGCTGATAATCGCGCTGCCGCTGTATTGGCTGGCTGAACCGCTGCGCATGTCGCTGGCGCAGGAAAATTTGCGAAACGAATATGTTTCCGATGCCTCGGTGCTGTATGTGGAAAATTGCGCGGTGTGTCACGGCGCACAGGGCGAGGGTATCGGCGCGACCCCGCCGCTGAATAATGATGGTTTGCGCACTGCTGATTACGATTTTCTGTTCAAAACCATCGCTCGCGGGCGATACGATACCACCATGCCCGCATGGCATATAGACGAAGGCGGCAGTTTGAACGATTATCAAATTGACGAACTGGTGGCGTTCATCCGTTATGTGGATTGGGCGCAGGTGAATGAACTTTCGGCAGAACGGGGATTGATTCCGCCCACCCTGCCCGTGCCGGAAGTGACCGATGATTTTCTGGCGCAGATTGCCGCGCTCGACCCGCAGAATGGCGAAACGTGGGCACACGGCATCGAACTGTATGCCGCCAACTGCACCACCTGCCACGGCGTCAACGGCGAAGGTTCATCGCTGGCGCCGGCGCTGAACGACCCCGCCGTGCGTACCACCGGCAGCGCCGACATCGCCCGCACCATCCGCGAGGGCGTGCCGGGTACGATGATGCAGGGCTGGGACGGCAAATTGAGTGATACCGACATCGCCGATATTGTGGCATTTTTGCAAAATTGGGATGCGATTGACAGTGCGGGAATCGCGCTGACGCCGCCCGCACCGCGCCAAATTGACCTGAACAATCCCGAAGAAGTGTTGGCGCTGGGACAACAGATTTTCGACAGCACATGCAGTGTCTGTCACGGCGAAAACGGCTCCGGCGGGGCGGGACCCGCACTCAATAGCCAGCAGGTGCTTTCGCGCGTGACGGATGAGGCGATGAAACAGACCATCACCTCCGGCGGACACCGTCCCGGTTCGATAATGCCCGCGTTTGGCGACCGGCTGACGACGGTGGAAATTGATGCGGTGGTGCAGTATATCCGCAATTGGGAACCGACCGCGCCGTATGTCGCCAATCCGCGCGGCACGGAACAGGGTGGCGGACCGCCGTGGATGCACAATCAGCAATAATTGGCATTGAAATTATGAGCCGGTCGTGATACAGTGTATCATCAGACCGGCTTTTTTTACCGGTATCTTTTCTGCCGGTCATCCGTCTTTAATAGTGAACGGGAAATTCTGACCTTCCACTGAGAACTGCATGCAGGCAACATTGTTCAACCAACAATCGTTGGTAAAAATTTACGACGAATATCACACGCCCATTTACCGGTACGTTTACCGTCAAGTGGGAGATGTGGAAACCGCACGCGACCTGACCGCCGATGTGTTCCAAAAGTTGGTGCGCGTTGTTGAACGGCGCACACCCATCGAGCAGGTGTCGGCGTGGCTGTACCGCACGGCACACAACACGGTCATTGACCATTACCGCCGCCAGAAGTTCCGGCAGCATTTGCCGCTGGATGAATCGCTGGTAGACACAGACGATGACCCCGTCGCCGCCGCAGAACGCAATATCAACGCCGCACAGGTTCGCGCCGCGCTATCCGCACTCACCCCCGAACAACAGGAAGTTATTTCATTGAAATTTTTACAGGGATTATCAAATCAGGAAACGGCTGAAATTATGAACAAACCGGTCACTGCCGTAAAAGCATTACAGCGCCGTGCGCTGGGTGGATTGCAGCGTCAATTGGCACGCACGGGAGGAGTTTCGAGATGAACGCATCATTTGCAGAAATACTCGATATTGCCGTCGCTCGCCGTCAGGCGGGCGAACCCATTGCCGAAATTGTGGCGGATTACCCCGCCCACGCCGATGAACTCCGCGCCGCGCTGAAAACCGTCGCCGCACTGGACACGCTGTTTGCGGTGGAAATGCCTTCCGCCGCAGAAATGGCAACCGACCGCCGACAATTTTTGCAAGCCGTTGAAAATTCATCCGTGCCAGTGGTATCGCTTGGGGTTGTGGAACGTCTTAAACAGTGGATTGGTCAGAAATTCCCGAAAAAAACATCCAATCTGCAAGCAAAAAAGGAGAAACAACCCATGATAGGCTCACTTATTTTCAAAACATCTTTAATTTTCGCAATGGTATTTGGTTCAGCCGGGGGCGCAGCCGTTGCCGCCGCACAGAGTTTGCCCGGTTCGCCGCTGTATCCCGTCAAATTGGCGGCAGAAGAAACCCGATTGCAATTGGTGAATGACGCCACCGCCGAAGCGTTGCTGCATCTGAATTACGCGCAGGAACGGGTGGACGAGATGGTGCAACTGGCGCAAAACGGTCAAGCAGTGGATGAAACTGTCATTTCCCGCTGGCAGGAACATGTGAATACCGCGCTGCAACTGGCAGAAACATCCCCAAAAGCCGCTCGGCAAGCAATTTTGACCCGTGCTCAAGAAGCATTGCAGCAACAATGGCAAGAATTGGCACAAATCAATGCGGCAAACGCCGCCCAACAAGCGTTACAACAAGCGCAAATGGACATCGAACAGGCACAGGAACAGGTACAAAATAAGTTGGAAAACGCTGAACAATATTCCCCGACCGGACAATTCCCCGGTGGTATGCCGGTTAGCCCCATTGCTACCCCACATCCCACCAAAATGCCGACTGTGATGCCGCACCCAACCGAGCATCCCACCAAAATGCCGACCGCTATGCCGCACCCAACCGAGCATCCCACCGGCATACCGACCGTAGTGCCGCATCCAACCGAGCATCCCACCGAAATGCCGACCATTGCACCACCAACCATCGTCCCGCCGACCGGAATGCCAACCGCCATGCCGCACCCAACCGAGCATCCCACCGGAATACCGACCATTGCACCACCAACCATCGTCCCGCCGACCGGAATGCCGACCGTGGTGGTACCGCACCCTCACCCAACGGGATACCCCACCTCGCTACCGCATCCGACCGTGGTGCCTGGAATGGGCAACAGATGGCACAACTAGCCGTTTTGTTCATCAAATATCAAAAAGGTCGCCAACGTTGGCGACCTTTTTTATCCTTTGTTGGTAACGTCATTTCGAGGCGCGCAACGCCTAATTCAATGAATAGACCTCTTGCAAAAGTGCCAAATTTGGTTTGAGATTGTTTTGTAAAGCCATAAAAGGTGATTTTTTGCTATATTTTCTCTGATGTCATTCCCGCTTTCGCGGGAATCCATCGTTTTATTCTGGATACCGGATATTTCCCTGCGGGAAATTCCGGTATGACAGACTTTTGCAAGAGGTCTAATAATGAACAATGAGCTGCAATCAAAATACGATATGTGATAACCTTCTTGTCATTCGTCACTTGCCCATTCGCAAATTCGTTCTTTCCACGCTCAAATCGTAGAGGGCGACCGGGCAAATTTGCGAATGGGAAGTACCAATCAACTAATAACCAATGACAAACTAACGCTTCGCCTTTGGTTCGCAGTGACATTTTCCATACCCATTTCGTAGGGGCGACCCTTGTGGTCACCCAAAGCAGGGCAGCCATTTGACACGGCTTTTATTTTGTGTTACATTGATTAAGCAGTCAATCAAACATAGGAGCCGAAATATGTCCCCGCCCACCAAAGAACAACTCGATAAACGCCGCGCAGAGCGGAAAGCGCAAATCATTCAAGCCGCGCTGGAGGTATTTGTGCAAAAAGGTTATTATGCCGCCAACGTCTCTGATGTGGCAACCAAAGCCAGTGTCAGTCAAGGCACAATTTATCATTATTTTCCGAGCAAAGACGACCTCTTTCTAGCCGCTTACGAAACTTGGGAAATTCAAAGTTTGTACAGCGAGATTCACCGCGCGCTCGAAACCTCAAAATCGCCCGGCGAACAATTGCGGGCGCTTGCCCAAGCGGTTGGCACACGAATGGCGCAATCTGTGGCAATGTTACCGGCTAATGTTGAATTTTGGAGCCATATCTCTCGAAATGAAGCCGTGCAAAAAAGTTTCCAACATCTGTTTGCCGAAATGCGAAGGGCGTTGGCACAAATTATTCAGGAGGGCATCGCCCGCGGTGAGTTTACAGCCACCGACCCCGACAACACAGCCTCGCTACTGATTGCCTTTTACGACGGATTGGTGCTGCAATGGCTGGCAGACCCCCAGAGCGTAAATTGGCAAACCGTCTCAGAAACATTGACCGACCTCATTTTTTATGGATTACTGAAATCACCGCAAAACATCAGCGAAAGGAAAATTGAATGACGCAGAATTATGTACTTCCGCGAAAATTCTCTTCTCAAACAATCGCTACTCATTATGCGTTTGTATCTAAATTTTACGATTTATGGGCGCTATTAACCGAAGATAAAGCCGTGAAGCAAGCATTGCGTCTGTCCGGTATTTACGATGGGATAGATATTTTGGAAATAGCAGTGGGCACGGGACGTCTTTTTACCAAAATTGTGGCACATAATCCACACGGACGCAATGAAGGCATTGACATCTCCCCCGAAATGCTGTCTGCTGCCCGCAAACGTTTAGCCAACACAAGCGCAACCGGCTGGACTTTGCAATCCGGTTCTGCCTATGATTTGCCTTACGATGACAATACCTTCGATTTGGTTTTCAACACCTATATGCTGGATCTTTTGCCGGAAGAAGATTTCCCCAAAGTGGTGAACGAGTTTCAGCGGGTACTCCGCCCCGGCGGACGGTTGGTGCTGGTGACCTTCGGCTTTGGCAAGTTCCGGTTCAATCGCTTTTGGTATTGGGTTGCCAAAACTTTTCCGGCTTTATTGACCAACTGCCGTCCGGTACAGGTAAACGGGGTGATTGAATCAACCGGCTTGCGCATTGTGCAGACTGAACCCGTCAGCCAAAATACATTTCCGTCAGATATTACAATTGCAGAAAAAAGAGATTGGTGATGAATACTCACAAAAATTTTAAAACGAAATTTCAAGCATTTAAAAGTGGTAAACTCGGGCGCACAATTGACATTACATTAGGAATTTCGCTAATCGGCTATGCCATATTTTTTGAACCCTATCGCATTGTTGCGGTTATTATCGGGTTTTTTGCCTTCACCGCCGGCGCATTCAATGTATGCTGGGCAGCGCCGATAATCGGCATCCCATTTAAGGGAAATTCTGCGGAAAAAGAATAACGGTGGTATTTGTTCAGTGTGCTGCATCCGCCTTGAACTAAATTTCCGCACTTGATTGACTGACAAAACTCGAAAGCCGTGTTATCCTGTGGTGTATGGTCGAAAAAGGAAATGTATGTCATTCCCGCCTGTGCCCTGCGGGTACGAAAGCGGGAATCCACTGTTTTTTGCTGTGGATTCCGGATATTTCCCTGCGGGAAATTCCGGTATGACATTTAAAGTCCGTGAAATTCGTGAAAATTTGTGGCAGATTTTCTATCAAACCGAAATTGTCCATGAACTAAATGAAACTTTTGAAAAGTGTGCCAGAATTACAAAAATCAT
>JALVZI010000085.1 GCA_027022125.1 Anaerolineae bacterium
GGCATCGGAGAAAAGGGCGGCGCGAAACTTCTGCGGCAGTACGGCTCGCTGGACGGCATTTACGCCCATTTGGACGAACTGCCGAAAGGCATCCGCGCCAAACTGGAACGCGACCGCGAAAACGCCTACCTTTCGCGCGAGTTGGGACGCATCATCACCGATGTGCCCGGCGTGAAACTGAAACTGGCGGAAGGGCGCACCACCGATTTCAACTGGGTGGATGTGGCGAATCTGTTTGTGGAATTGGAATTCAATTCCATTTTCAACCGCATTCCCGGCGCGCCCGCCGACAAATCGCCGCGCGATATTGCCACCATCGGGCACAAAGGCAAACCCGACCCTATCGCCGCCGATGGGAAATATATCACCGTGAACACCGATTCCGCGCTGGCAGACCTGACCGCCGCGCTGAAAGCCGGTTCGCGGCTGGCGGTGGATGTGGAAACGGACAGCACCGACGAAGTGCGCGCCAAACTGGTCGGTATTGCGATAACCCCGCAGGCAGGCACGGGCTATTACATTCCGCTGGGGCACACCGCCGCCGAAACCGCCCAGCCCAGTATGTTCGATACCGCCGCCCCCACCGATACCCCGCCGCAATTGCCGCTCGACACCGTGCAGCGGGCGCTCGCGCCGGTGCTGGCAAGCAAGCACATCACCAAATTTATGCACAATGCCAAATTCGATATGACCGTGCTGCGCCGTCACGGTATGCCCGTCGAGCCGCCGATTTTCGACACGATGGTTGCCAGTTGGCTGACCAACAATGCCCCCGAAGCCAGACACGGGCTGAAAGACCTCGCGCTGTCGGAATTGAATATCGAAATGACGCCCATCAAAACGCTCATCGGCACGGGCAAAAGCCAAATCACCATGGCGGCAGTCCCCATTGAAACAGTCACACCGTATGCCGCCGCCGATGTGGATATGACCCTGCGGCTGGCGGATATTATGGTCAACCGCCTGCGGGAAAATGAACGTCTGCAAAAGATTTTCGATGAAATTGAACTGCCGCTGATTTATGTGCTGATGGAAATGGAATTGGCGGGCATCAAAGTGGATGTGTCGGTGCTGAAAGAAATTTCGCGGCAGTTGAGCCGCCGTCTGGGCGAACTGGAAACGGAAATCCGGCAGATAGCAGGCGTGGATTTCAATATCAACTCCACCCAACAATTGTCGGATGTGCTGTTCGGCAAATTGAAACTGCCCACCGCCGGACTGAAAAAAACGAAAAGCGGGCATTATTCCACTGCCGCCGGGGCGCTGGAAGATTTGGCGGGCAAACATCCCATCATCGACCTGATTTTGGAGCATCGCACGCTGAAAAAACTGCAAAACACGTATGTGGACGCGCTGCCGAAATTGGTCAATCCGCAAACGGGACGGGTGCACACCAATTACAACCAAATCGGCATCAGCACCGGACGGCTATCCAGCAATAACCCCAACCTGCAAAACATTCCGATTCGCACACCGCAGGGGCGCGAGATTCGGCGGGCATTTGTCGCGCCGAACGGCTGGCGGCTCATTTCGGCGGATTACAGTCAGGTGGAATTGCGGATTTTGGCGCACATGGCGGATGACCCCGGTTTGAAAAAAGCCTTCGCCAACGATGAAGATATTCACGCCGCCACCGCCGCCGCCGTGCTCGGCGTGCCGCTCGAATCGGTGACGAAAGACCAGCGCCGCATCGCCAAAGCGGTGAATTTCGGGCTGGCATACGGGCAGGGCGCATTCGGGCTGGCGCAATCCACGGGGATGAGCCGGCAGGAAGCGCAGGCGTTCATCAACACCTATTTTGAAAAATATCCCGGCGTGAAACGATATATCGAAGAAACCAAAAAGCAAGCCGCCGAAAAAGGCTATACCGAAACGCTGCTCGGTCGGCGGCGCGATTTTTCGCGGATGGCGAATCTGTCGGGGGCGCAAAAAGCCCGCGCCGAGCGCGAAGCCATCAATATGCCCATTCAGGGCACCGCCGCCGATATTATGAAAATTGCGATGATAAATTTGTTCCGCGCACTGCGGGAAAAGGGTTTTTCGGCGCGGATGCTGTTGCAGGTACACGATGAGGTCGTGCTGGAAGCGCCCGAAAATGAGGTGGCGGCAGTCGTGCCCATCGTGCGCGCAGAGATGGTCAACGCCTACCGGCTGTCGGTGCCGCTAAAAGTGGATGTCGAAATTGGACAAAACTGGCTGGAAATGGTAGAATTCAGCCAAAATTAGTACGGTGATACTAGTACCATTGTACCATATTATGGAAAGTTATCCACGCCTGTGGATAAAACTGTGGAAAAGTTAGCATTCCGCGGGGGAAAACTCCGTGAAACAATGTGAAACAAGCGGGGTCGCCAAAAAAGGCGACCCCGTTTTTGGTTGGCATAACTGTTCAACATACTGTGTTCGCCCCGAACACTCGTAGGGGCAGCCCTTGTGGCTGCCCTGTTTTGGGCGACCATAAAGGTCGCCCCTACATAACGATGAAGTCTAGCCGACTGCAGGACTAACAAACACATCTCAATTGTAAAACCAACTCTGCAAACGAACCAAATTTCACCGGAAAACCAGTATTAGTAAATCGGTGTTAATCTGCTTTGTTAGCTTGCTGCTAGATTGCATAGATAACTTTCTCCTGCGAAGTTGCTTCCAACTCAACTATTTCAAGAATAGAATTCAATTGCAGCCTTGCCAACTGCTTTCGTTGAAAAAAAGTCCATAACAAATGTGATTGGTACTCCTATCAATGGTACCAATTTAGCAACATTCAATAAACTCTTTTCACCCGCAATTGTAATTATCTTATTTGGAAGTTTCTTTATGACTTCCTTTACAGCAGGTGTAAGAAGAGTTTTCCTAAACCCTTCTTTACCTGCTTCAACCGCTACTTTTTTTGCAGCTTCACTACCTGAAGCAATTCCCATTACAAGTAAAATTTCATCTCGTCTTTCTGATGATTCTAAATCGTGTCCAAAAACGTAGGCTATTGCCAAAATCAAACGACCTTGAATCCGCCACATAGTGAATAAATCAGGACCAATTGTCAGAAAGCCACCTGCCCCATACACTCCACCAGCCAAACCAGCGAACCAAGTTCTCTTCTGTACAATTTTTTCCGCCAACTCAATATTCGATAGATCAGGGTTATTCTCTTTGATTGTATCAACAAATTCACAAATCGCTTCAACATCGTTGCCAGTAGCGAAATCAATAGATTTTGTTAGTGCCTGACCTGCTTGTTCTATAAATTTATCTTTGTTCATAAGATATGATTCAACCCTGTCTGTTACCAAATAGATTTACTCAATAATATCAACCTCATAAACCAAATCAGCAAAAGTCCATCTCATTCACATTCTTACCATTTTCACTTGTTGTATTATTTGAATATCCGACTTGATTTTGGGCTAAAAATTATTCAGTTGGTCGCTCAATGCCGCCAACCCGCCGACGGCAAAAATCACAATACCGCCAACCACGCACAACAGCAGTAGCGCCAGCGCCAACGCGACAATCACATACAGTATCGAGCCGGAAGCGCCGGTGCGGCGCACATAGTCTCGAACTTTGATGCCGGATACCACTATCAGCACAATGTTCAGCGGGAGGAAAAGACAGCCGCACAGCCCACCGGAAAACGCGATGATAACACCTTCGATGGCTAACAGCACCCAATAGCCGATTAAAATGGCTATTGACAGTACAAAATTTCCAACATACAACCAGCCCAACCCCAGCAATCCGAATAACCCAAACACGATTTCGATAATCATAGCGATGGTGTCGGTGCTGTCTGATGGTGGTTGGGGATGGTACTGCTGTGGCAAATGCGGGTTTGTTGACATTATGGTCTCCTTTGGGGTAGTTTGAGGTTTCAAGTTTCCGGTTTCAAAGTGGCAGCCAGTGGTCGGTCGTCAATTTAAAGTAGCAAAGTTACAGAGTTGCAAAGTTGCAAAAATTATGCATCACGTTTCACGCTTCACGCCACACATCACGTTTCACGCAATAACTTTCGATGCCGGCGCGCCGACCAGCGCCAGGCGACAAATATCATCACCCCCACGATGACCACCATCACCAGCAATGGCATCAGCACCGACAGCACCGCCGTGACCAGCGAAACGACATCTTCCACCGCACTGACCAGCCAATTGCCCATTCCGCCGGTGGTGGCGGTAACAAGCGGGCGGGCGGTGGATTTGGCAGCGTGCACACTGCCCGCCAGTATCAACCCGGCAATAAACGCCAGCACGGGGTTCAACTCGCCGAATGTGCCGCTGCTGGCAGCGAAAACAATCGCTCCCGCCACCGGACGCCCCACCGTTTGAATGATATCATTCAGGGTATCCACCGCCGGAATTTTGTCCACCGTCAGTTCAATCAGCAGTAACACAGTCAGCACGCCGATGACCCACGGGTTGGTCAGAATATCCCACGGTTTGTTGAGCGTGATAAAATTTGTGTAGCGCGCGGTCAGCGCCACCACCAGCAGCGGCAGGTAGGCGTTCAACCCGGATGCGGTAGAAAGCCCGAATGCCGCTGCCAAATTGGAAAGTGTAGTTAGCATATCAACCTATTTTCATTACACCATCATCGAGTTTTGCCGCGCCAATTGCCCGACGAGATGCGCAAACACCAAATAGCCCCACCATCCGGTGAAAATAACACCAACACCGCAGGCAATCACACCCAGCGGGGCGATGATATACAGCGCCACACCGGCAAGCAGCAGTACCACAATATAACTGCCCAAATTGGCGGTGGCAAAACCAATCACATCACCAAAACGAAGCATCGAGCCGATGGTGCCTTCTTCCGCAAAACGGGCAAAAATTGCCGGTGACAGCACCGCGGGGATGAGCGCCAGCAGAAAAACAATACATTCCAGCCCAATCAGCACAATCGCCATTGCGCCGCCCAACGTGTCGGAATTGGCGCTGTCGCCCATCGAACCGGTTGCCGCGCCGATACCACCCATCACACACGCCACCAGAATCACCGGCAGCGAATAAATCAAAAACCCGACAAACAGTTTCAGCCCATCGGCGAAAAATTTCCCGAAATCACCCCATTCGGGCAAAAGTTGCGGGTCATTGTTCATCACCCGGCGAGTCACTTCTGCCATATAGCCAAATCCGGCAAAATTGACAATGGGGATGAGCATAACAATCCCGCCGATGACCAATTTCATAATCCAGTTTTCATCTTCAGTTACAAATGTAAATGCTTTACCGATGTCCATACCATCTCCTCCGTGATAATGTTAGAATGTTTAAATGGCAATAACTGTAACTGTCTCCATTATAGCAAACCCCGGCGCTGCTGACAATACCTTTTGCTGACATTCAGCACGCAAAAATTTGACCATTTGGTGACAACAGGTAAAAATATCGATGGCGGGTGTAAAAAACAGCAGTTTGGTTCAAAAAAATACACTCACGCAATCCAACGGAGGACTGATGCGAAAAAAAGTAACCCTCATCACCGGGGCAAATGGTGAAATCGGGCAAGCGCTCATCAAATATCTGGCTGAAACACAACGGACGGCAATTTTGGCGATTGACATTCGCCCGCTGGATGCCCCGCTGAAAGCGATGTGTCACACGGCAATTGAAGGCGATATTCTGGATACCCGCCTTTTTGAGCGGTTGGTGAGCGAGTATGCCATCACCGAAATTTATCATCTGGCGGCGCTGCTCTCTACCCGCGCCGAATTTACACCGGAATTGGCGCATCGGGTGAATGTGCAGGGCACGCTGAACCTGCTCCATTTGGCAATTGAACAATCGCGCTGGCAGGGGCGCTCGGTAAAATTCCTTTTCCCCAGTTCGATTGCGGTGTACGGCTTGCCCGACCTGCAAACGAAATCGTATGCCGGACCGGTGAAAGAGTATGCGTGGAATATGGCAACCACAATGTATGGCTGCAATAAAATGTACTGCGAGCATTTGGGGCGATATTATGCCCGCTACTATCGCCAACTTGCCGCCGACCCCGAACCGTATGGCGTGGATTTCCGTTCGGTGCGATTTCCGGGGCTCATCAGTGCGTTCACCCTGCCCAGCGGCGGAACCAGCGATTTTGCGCCGGAGATGATCCACAGCGCGGCGCAGGGCAAACCGTATGCCTGTTTCGTGCGCCCCGATACCCGCATCCCGTTTATGGCGATGCCCGATGCCATCAAAGCGCTGATAGATTTGAGCAAACCGGAAAAATCGGAACTGAAACATCTGGTATATAATGTGGGCAGTTTCAGTTTGTCGGCGGGGGAAATAAAAGATGCGGTGCAGAAATACTATCCCGATGCCAAAATTACGTTTGAACCCGACCCCAAACGCCAGCAAATTGTGGACACCTGGCCCGCCGATGTGGATGACTCATCGGCGCGGAAAGATTGGGGCTGGCATCCTGATTACGATGTTTCGCGCACTTTTGATGAGTATTTGATACCGAATATCGCCCAACGGTACAATTCCTAAAAAAAAGCCCCGCAAATGCGGGGCTTCTATTTGGAGATTGTGAGGGCTAGATAAACGCGCGCAAGCGCAACGCTTTTTCCGGATGGCGAAGTTTCGCCAGTGCCTCTTTTTCAATTTGGCGGATGCGCTCGCGGGTCAAACCGAATCGCTCGGCGACATCCTGCAATGTCAGCGGATGCCCGTCGCGCAAGCCGTATCGCAGTTCCATAATGCGGCTTTCGCGCGCGGTGAGCGTCGCCAGCGCTTCCTGAATTTCCTGCTGCAGCAGGTGACGATCCACCTCGGTTTCCAATTTGGTGGTATCTTCTTCCATCACAAAATCGGCGAGGGTGGCATTATCGTCGCCCACCGGGTCTTCCAAACTGAGCGTTTCCTGCCCGTCATACAGCAGGGCTTCGATTTGTTCAGGGGTATCACCCAACGCTTCCGCCACATCTTTGATGTCGGGGGTGCGCCCCAACTCTTGCGTCAGTTGGTTCATCACTTTCCGCACCACACCGAGCCGGTCAACTTTGTGCACCGGCAGGCGGATGGTTCGCGTTTGCACGGCAACCGCCCGGCTGACACTCTGCCGAATCCAGTAACTGGCATACGTGCTCAACCGCACGCCGCGGTCGGCATCAAATTTGTCAATGGCGCGGATGAGCCCCAACACGCCTTCCTGCGAAACTTCCGCCAACGTCAATCCGTGTCCGGTGTATCGGTTGGCAATGCTGATAACCAGCCGCCCGTTGGAAACAATTAATGTTTCGCGGGCTTTTAAACCACGTTTAACTTTCTCTTCCAATTTCGCTCGCTCGGCTTCGTCAGCAGGTGGGTTGGTTTCCAAAATTTCTTTGCTTTTTCGCCCATCAACCATTTCTAAAATCAAGCGGCGCTCTTCTGTCGGAGAGACCGGCGGTGTTTTCGCCAAACTCGCCACAGACAATCTAAATAGTGCCTCGTCCGGCGCCCAAGTTGTTGTCATATCTTTTTCCTCTGGCATAATTATGTGCCCTACCTTTCTACAAGTTACAAAAATCGCGTGGTAGTCCGCACATCTCCATTTTACGCTGACTTTATAGTAGCACGTTTGTATTAAAAAACCATTAAAATATCTTCTGACATTACTATTTTATGATACTTTTTTTCAGGAGTCAATACTTTTTAAGGTACGAATATTTATATTTACTAAATATTTACGCTACAATTGCCCACGCGAAACAATCATATCACATTTAATGGTTTTTGCCTGACGACAACCTATCAACTCCCCTACGACCGGCAGACTGTCCACAAATGTTATGGCGTCAGATTGATTTACGGCGCACTTTACAGTAATATATGGCAACGGGCACACGTGCCATCACACCTCAACAGAAAGAGCCGCTATGTTTGAAATTGTTTTTCTCGGAACATCCGCTTCTGCCCCCTCGGTGAACCGGGGGTTGTCGGCAAATTTGGTATTGTACAAAAATTACCGTTTTCTGATTGACTGCGGCGAAGGGACGCAACGTCAATTGCTGCAAAGCGGACTCGGCTTCCGCAAAATTGACAAAATTCTGCTCACCCACGGACATCTCGACCACATTTTGGGACTGGGCGGGCTGGCATCCACTTTCAGCCGGTGGGAAGCCATTGACCATATCGAAATTTTCGGCGGGAAACCCGCGCTGCGCCGAGTGAAAATTCTCATTGAAGAAGTGGTGCTGGGCAACGCCACCCCCCCCATCCGCATCGATTACTGTCCGCTGGGCAATGCCCCCATCATTGAAGATTCATCGTTTAAATTGAGCGCGTTTCCGGTGAGCCATCGCGGGGCGGGATGTTTCGGATTTCTATTCGAGGAAAAGCCGCGCCGACCGTTCAACGCGGCGAAAGCCGATGCGCTCGGCATCCCGTTCGGTCCGGAGCGCCGACGGCTCGTCGCCGGAGAAACCGTCACGCTGGCAGACGGGCGCAGTATCGCCCCCGATGATGTACTCGATGCGGAATTGCCGGGCACAAAATTGGCATTTATGGCGGATGTGGGCAAAACGGACGGGCTGGAAAAGTATGTCGCCAATGCCGATGCGATGGTCATCGAAGCGACATATTTGGAGGAAGACGCCGATATGGCGCGCCGGTTCGGGCACATCACCGCCGCGCAAGCCGCGCAACTGGCTTTAAAAGCAAACGTGCGCCATCTGTACCTGACGCACATTTCCCGCCGCTACCGCGACCGAGATATTGCCGCCGAAGCGCGGGCAATTTTCCCCAACACCACCGTCGTCCGCGATTTTGACCACGTGCAGGTCAAACGGGCGGAGGGGAAGGGATAGAGATAGAGATAGGGATAGAGATAGAAATTCGCCCATTCGCAGATTCGCTCATTTGCTGATTGCTGACTGCTATCCCCCCAGCAACTCTTCCGCAATGGCGACATACCCCGCCGCGGCGCGGAAACAATCCCGCAGCGAAACTTGGTCGGCGGCGGTGTGCGCCAACCGTTCATCACCGGGGGCGAACCCCACCGTTGGCACACCGGCATACCCCATCGTGTACACACCCGCCGTCGAAAAACGCCAGTGCCCCAATTTTGGTTTGTGACCCAACACCGGTTGCACCACTTTCGATACCCGCCGCACCAGCGGGTCGCGCTCGTCCATAATCCACGCCGGGTACGATTTTCGCTCATCGCAGAATTTGCCGGTGTAACTAGCGGCGTGAAAATTCGCTACCCGAATATCGCCTTCCACTGCTTCTTTCGCCAGCACACTCTGAATTTCCGCCAGTGCGTGCGCTTCGGTCTCGCCCATCGTCAACCGACGGTCAATCACAAAATTGCAACGGTCGGGAATGACATTTTTGGTGCGCTCGATATTTTCGATATGGGTCACTGCCAGCGACCCCGCCCCCAAAAACGGGTCATCCATCAGCATCGAGCGCATCAGTTCCAGCGAAAAAATGATTTTCGCCGCGCCGTAAATGGCATTCACCCCCCACTCCGGCGTCGAAGCGTGACACGCTTTGCCCTGCACCGTCACCTCAATTTCCAGCCGTCCCCGCTGCCCGATATGCACATCCAGATTTGTCGCCGCGCCGAGCACCACCCAGCGGGGCAATACCGGCAACCGTTCAAAAACAAACCGCGCGGCAGACCCTTCCGCCAGTTCGCCGTTGACTGCCGCCACGACCAGCAGGGTTCCATCGAAACGCCGGTTTTCGGCTTTAAATTGTTTTGCGCCGTAAATCATACTCGCCAGCGCGGCTTTTGGATTCGCCGCGCCGCGCCCGTACAGCACACCGTTTTCAATCACGCCGCCGAACGGGTCGCGCTGCCACGCCGCAATATCGCCGATGCCCACCGTGTCCATCTGCCCCCAAAAAAGCAGAAAAGGCGGCTCGCCACTGCCGATTTGCCCGATGACATTCCCCATTTCATCCACAGACACCGCATCGAAACCGGCGCGTTCCATTTCTGCCGTGACCAGTTGCGCCACAGCCCCTTCCATCCCCGTGAAACTGGCAGTTTGCACCAGTTTTTGCAAAAATTGCGTCAAATCGGTTTCATCGTGTGCAGATAGTTTGACCATAATTTCTCCGTTTGCGACATTGGAATGCAGATAGTTCTGTTGACCTTTGCCAATTTTTCACCCTGAGTAGCCCGCAGGGCGTATCGAAGGGTGAAAATCGGCAGGGAAACACGCCCTAATATGCGCCGCGCGCCATCAGCACGTGCGGCAGTGTTTGCAGCGCGATTTTCAAATCAAGCGCCAGCGACCAATTTTCGATATAATAAATATCCAGCAGCGTCATTTCGTCGAATGTCAATTCGCTGCGCCCACTGACCGCCCACAAGCCGGTAATACCCGGCACAACCTCCAAACGGCGCTTGTGCCATTCCTGATATTGCGCCACTTCCGCCGGAATGTTGGGACGGGGTCCAACCAAACTCATATCGCCGCGCAAAACGTTATACAGTTGCGGCAATTCATCCAAACTGAGTTTTCGAATGAGCCGTCCCACCCGCGTGCGGCGGGGGTCGTCTTTCATTTTGAACAATGGACCGTCGGCTTCATTGAAGGCTTCCAGTTCCGCTTTCCGTTCCTCTGCATCCTGCACCATCGAACGGAATTTGTAAATTTGAAAACGTCTGCCGTATTTTCCCACCCGTTCCTGCGAAAAAATAACGGGACCATCGCTTTCCATTTTGATTGCCAGCGCAATCAATCCCATCAACGGGGCAAGCATCACCAGCCCCACCGCCGCCACCAGCACATCAATCACCCGTTTCACCAGCAATCCCGCACCGCTGATGGCACGCGGTTTCACCCCGATGAGCGGAATGCCCATCATCTGGGTGACATCCATATGGCTAAGCGTGATTTGGAACATATCGGGCACAATTCGCGCGCGAATATTTGCGCGCTCGCTAATGTTGGTGATGCTCATAATCTTGCGGTGATATTGCCACGGCAGGGTGATGATGACTTCATCCACCTGCGCCTGTTCCAGCAATTTCGGCAGATTGTCGGTGCTGCCCAGCGCCCGAAACCGCCCGATATTGGTGGTTCCTTTGGTCACATCATCATCCACAAAACCGACAATCTCGTATCCCAACTGTGGATTTGCCACCACCGTGCGCATAATGGTGCGCGCAATTTCGCCCGCGCCAACGATGAGCAATCGCGCCACACCGAATCCGCGTTTGCGCCAGTGGCTCAACACGGCAATTTTTAGCACGTGCGCGCCGCCCACCAGCGCCAGCACAAAAATTCCGGCATACAGAAAAATGGCGCGGGAATAAAATGTGGGACGATACACAAACACCAGCACAATCATCAGCACAATGCCGGTGGTCGTGCCATCCAAAATAATGGTCAATTCATCCATCGCCGATAGCCGCCGTTTGTTGCGATACAGGTCTTTTTGCCAATAGGCAAACAGCAGCAGCACGGTGAGCAGCGCCACAAAAGGCAAAAACGCTGAATACGGCACATTGTTCGCCGGGTCAACTGCGCGCAGAAATTGCAGGGTATAGCGCACGTGATACGCCAGCGCAAACGCCACGTTGATGAGTGCGGCATCAACCAGCAGCCAAAACCACGGCATCAGCCACAATTTCTGTATAAAATTTGGACGTGCGTTTGTTGATTCGGGTTCCAAAATGGTTATCCGTATGAAATGTATTGCGTAAAGTCGCGGGTATCTGTTCAGGGGAGACGGGGAAAACGCATCCTGAGTAGCGGTTCACTGCGTGAACCGCGTATCGAAGGGCGTTTTTCCCTGCCGATTTTCACCCTTCGATACGCCCTGCGGGCTACTCAGGATGAAATCGGCAAATTACCTCTGCACGCTGAATAGATACAGTCACGGAATGCGGAATACGCAATACGTTACATCAGTAAAACGCAAAAAACCACACCTCTGAACAAATACTTCCAATCAACCAATCTCTAATCTCTAATTTCCACGTTCCGTCAAAACAGCCCGATAAATTTCCAGCGTTTGGCGGGCGGTTTTTTTCCAACTGAATTGCCCCGCCCGGCGAAGTCCCCGCTCGCGGAGCGATTGCGCCAGCGCCGCATCGTCGAATGCGCGCGCCATTGCCCGGCTCAAACCGTCGGTATCGCTCGGCGAAACGAGCAGCGCGGCATCGCCCGCCACTTCCGGCAGCGATGACACATCGCTGGTGACAACCGGCGTGCGGCACGCCATCGCTTCCAGCACAGGTAAGCCAAATCCCTCAAAATGAGACGGGTACACAAAAACGCTAGCGGCATTATACCACAGCGGCAGTTCATCCTGCGGAATATAACCCGGAAAACGGATGTGTTCCGCCAGCCCCAGCGATTCCACCAGCCGAAACACCTGCCGGTAGTACCACCCTTTCCCCCCGCCAATGACCAGCAACGGCGCGGACGGGTCGCGCTGACGCCACGCGGCATACGCCCGAATGACACCTTCCACATTTTTGCGCGGCTCGATTGTGCCCAGCCGGAAAATGAATCGCGCCGGCAGGTTTTTCTCGGCGCGAAAAGCGGCAATCACTTCGGCGGGCAGCGGGCGGAAAATCTCGTCCGCGCCGCAATAAACCGTATGCACGCGATTCGGGTTCACCCCAAACGCCGAAATCACATCCCGGCGCGTGCTCTCTGAAATGGCGATAACCGCATCGGCTCGCCGCGCCGAAATGCGGGAAAAGGTTCGCAGATACCAGCGGTTGAACGGGCGAAACAGTTGCGGAAACCGCACAAAACTCAAATCGTAAATCGTCAGCACGGTGGGCAACCGGTTTGCCAGCGGCGAAACAAACGCCAGCGCGTGCAGCAAATCCGCGCCCGATTTTTTCAGCGCCAGCGGCAGCGCGGTTTGCTCCCACAAAATGCGGGCGATGGGGTGTTTGGCGGGCAACAAACTCCGTTGAACTGCCAGCCCGTTTTGCGGTTGAAAATCCGGGTCGCTGACAAAAGCCGTGTATCGCACCGCCGCATCGGTGGCGGGCAGGTGTCGCAACAGGTTAAAAATATACCAACTGATTCCCGCACTGCGATACGATTGCCGCAGCGAAAGCAGTTGGGCATTCAGCCCCACATGGGGCGCGGTGGTCGTCGCTGTTTTCACGGGGCGTATTATACCATAACGCCCCGCACTTTTGCCAAGTTGGGGGATGGTTATCTATACTTATCGAAACTTTGTGTGTTTGAAATTCAGCGACGAATTTTCATAAATTTCACGAATTTTTAATGTCATTCCGGAATTTCCCGCAGGAAATTATCCGGAATCCACAGCAAAAAATGGTAGATTCTCACTTTCGCGGAAATGACATCATAAAAATTACCGATGATTTTTGTGATTTTGACACACTTTTCAAAAGTTTCATTTAGATCTATTGCTTCATCCAATCTAACAAGTAGGATTATGCCGTCTGTAATGGTTCATCTGAAAATTTTCACCACAGAGGCACAGAGACGCGGAGAATTTAAAAAATTTTTGAGTTCCGGTTCAAATTTTCACCGAAAATTTCAGACACCGCCGCATAACGGGCTCTCAAACCTTATTTTCTCTGTGCCTCTGCGCCTCTGTGGTTTAATTTTTCACGGGCAATAGCCTGACAATTAAGACTAGATGATGCACTATGTATGATATTCTGCGTTGATTTCCACATATTTGTACGATAAATCGCACGTCCAGTAAACGGCTTCCGCCGCACCGACGCCCAAATCAACCGTAATGAAAATATCGGTGTTTGCCGCCAGCGCCGCGCTCATCGCCGCCGCATCGAAAGGCAGCGGACGCCCCGCTTCCACCAGTCGCATGCGCACATTACCCGCCGCCAGCCACAGCGATACCCGCGCCGGGTCAACCTGTGCCCCGCTCCGCCCGACTGCCGCCAGAAATCGCCCCCAATTCGGGTCGTTGCCAAACAGCGCGGTTTTCGACAGCGGGGAAGTGGCAATCGTCTCCGCCGCGCGCACGGCATCCGTCTCCGACTGCGCGCCCGTCACCCGAATTTCGACCAGTTTGGTTGCCCCTTCGCCATCGCGGGCGATTTTTTTCGCCAGCCGCACACACACATTTTCCAGCGCATCCGCAAATTGCGCCAGTTCATCCCCGCCGAGCGTTTCGCCGCCCGCCGCGCCATTTGCCAGTGCCACCACCGTGTCGTTGGTGCTGGTATCGCCATCCACCGAAATGCGATTGAAACTGACCGCCACCGTGCGGCGCAAAACAGTCTGCAAATCGGCGGGGGCAATCGGCGCATCGGTGGTGATGACCGCCAGCATGGTTGCCATATCGGGGTGAATCATCCCACTCCCTTTTGCCATTCCGGCGATTTGCACCATCCGCCCGCCGAGTTCCAACGCGATGGCGGCGGTTTTCGGCACGGTGTCGGTGGTCATAATGGCTTCTGCCGCCGCCGAAAAACCGCGTGGGGAGACGGTTTTCGCCGCGGCAGAAATGCCGGCGCGCACGGTGTCCATCGGCATAGGGTGTCCGATGACGCCGGTACTCATCACAAAAACGGTATCGGCGGGCAGGTCGAGCGCGGTTTCAGTGGCGCGCGCCATTTCCGCCGCGTCGCGCAAGCCCTGT
>JALVZI010000086.1 GCA_027022125.1 Anaerolineae bacterium
ATTATGTTATGGAAAATTTCGGTTTGATAGAAAATCTGCCACAAATTTTCACAAATTTCACGGACTTTAAATGTCATTCCGGAATTTCCCGCAGGGAAATATCCGGAATCCACAGCAAGAAAACAGTGGATTCCCGCTTTCGCACCCGCAGGGCACAGGCGGGAATGACATGTGTTTCCTTTTTCGACCATACACCACAGGATAACACGGTTTTCGAGTTTTGTCAGTCAATCAGCCTTGAACCTTGAACATAAGACTTTGGACTTGAGACTTGAGACTTGAGACTTGAGACTTTGAACCTGAAACCAAAAACTCACCGGGAGGTGATATTATGAAACGTTCAACAATTTTATTAACCTTAGGCGTTGTGATTGTCTTCTTTGTGGCATTGAGCATCGCTTTTGCGGGGGGGATGGTGCTGTCGCCGTACATTACCGGACACGCCAGCGCCGACACCACCCCCGCGCAATCCGGCGTGGCAACTGCGCCCGCCGCAACCACCGATGGCGACATTCTGGCGCAATATGAAGATGCACTGACCAACATTTATGAAACCGCCATCCCATCGGTGGTAAAAATTACCGTGACGGTGAAAGAACAGATGCCGGTGCAGCAGCAATTCGGCTCGCCGTTCAGCCCGTTCGGTCCGTTTGGCTTTACCCCGCCGCAGCCGCAGGAACGGTTCGCGCACGGCGAAGGTTCCGGCTTTGTGTGGGACACCGAGGGGCACATCGTCACCAATAACCACGTGGTCGAAAACGCCACCGATGTGGAAGTGGAATTTGCCGACGGCACCACCGCCCCGGCGAAAGTGGTCAGCACCGACCCCGATGCCGATTTGGCGGTCATCCAAGTTGACCTGCCCGCCGACCAACTAAAACCGCTCCCTCTCGGCGACAGTGACACGCTGAAACCGGGACAGTTGGCAATCGCGCTGGGCAACCCGTTCGGGCAGGAATTTTCGATGACCCGCGGTATCATCAGCGCGGTGGGACGCACCATCAAAAGCGGAACCAGCCCGTTCTCCATCCCGGAAGTCATCCAAACCGATGCCGCCATCAATCCCGGCAACTCCGGTGGTCCGCTGCTGAACCGCAAGGGTGAAGTGGTGGGCATCAACACCATGATTTTGAGCAAAAGCGGCTCCAGTTCGGGCATTGGATTTGCCGTGCCCATCAACATCGCCAAAAAAGTGGTTCCCACGCTCATCAAAGGCGAAAAAGTGGCGCATGCGTGGCTCGGTATCACCGGCACAACCCTCACCCCGGATGTGGCGCAATATATGAAAGTGCCCGAAGGGACAAAAGGCGTGCTGGTCATCAACGTGGCGCACGACAGCCCCGCCGACAAAGCGGGTCTGCGCGGCAGCGACAAGGTGCTGAAAGTTGCCGGTGACGAATATCCGCTCGGTGGGGATGTGATTACCGCCATCGACGGCAAGAAAATCACCGAGATGGACGACCTGATTACCTACCTGATGGAAAATACCAAACCGGGCGACACCGTAAAATTGACGGTTATCCGTGAAAATGGCAAAGAAGAAACCGTCAAAGTGAAATTGGAGGCTCGCCCCAGCCCCGAAGATTTGCAACAACAGCAAATGGGCAAATGAGCAAATAATCGAATGGGCAAATGAGCAAATGGGCGAATGGGCGAATGGATGGTATAATAAATTCGCCCATTCGCAGATTTGCAAATTCGCCCATTTCATTTACCACAACCGGAGAGCGCTATGGATTTAACTTCCATCCAACAAATTAACGAGCAGGTGGAAAAAGAAGCCATTTTTCTGCACGATTTGCTGGCAGAAGTGAACAAAATAATGGTGGGTCAGGAAACACTGGTCGAGCGGGTGCTCATCGCACTGCTGGCAGACGGACACATTCTGCTGGAAGGTGTACCCGGTCTGGCAAAAACGCTGCTGGTGAAAACAATGGCGCAAGCCATCCACGCCGATTTTGCCCGTATTCAATTCACCCCCGACCTGCTCCCCGCCGACTTGCTCGGCACGCAGGTGTACAACCCCCGCAGCGGCGAATTCAGCGTGCATAAAGGACCCATTTTCGTCAATTTGGTGCTGGCAGATGAAATCAACCGCGCGCCCGCAAAAGTGCAATCCGCCCTGCTGGAAGCGATGCAGGAACGGCAAATCACCATCGGCGACACCACCCACCCGCTCGATGACCTGTTTTTGGTGCTGGCAACCCAAAACCCCATCGAGCAGGAAGGCACATATCCCCTGCCCGAAGCGCAGGTTGACCGTTTTATGCTGAAAGTGCTGGTGGATTATCCCAAACGGGAAGAAGAGCGGCAGATTATGGAACGATTCACCGGCACCCCGCTGCCACCGGTGCGCCCGGTCATCGAACCGGAACGGATATTGCAAGCCCGAAAATCGGTGCGGCAAATTTATGTGGATGACAAAATCAAAGAATACATCCTCGATTTGGTTTTTGCCACCCGTCACCCCGGTGAAAACGGGCTGGCAGACCTGAAACATCTCATCGCTTTTGGCGCATCGCCGCGTGCCAGCCTGTACCTGATTATGGCATCGCGGGCACACGCATTTTTAAAGGGGCGCGGGTTCGTCACCCCGGAAGACATCAAACAAGTTGCGCCCGACGTGCTGCGCCACCGCATCATTACCACCTACGAAGCCGAAGCGGAAGACATCACCACCGCAGACATCATCCAACGCATTTTGGATGAAATCGAAGTGCCGTAAATTGGAAATTGGTGATTGGTTATTTGTCATTCGCCATTTGTCATTCGTAACTCGCTATTCGTAACTCGCTATTTGAAAATCAGGAGGGAGAACTGATGAAACGCACACTGAAAATGTTGATGGCAGCAGGAACAATTGCAATCGCGGCGGGAATTATGCTGATACCGATTTTCGCCACGACAGTTACCGAAACCGAACCAAACGATGACACGGCGCATGCAAACACCTTGCGTGCCACACAAGTTATGTCGGCGGCTATCGGCACCACCGGCGACGCGGATTATTTCGCCATTGACGGGATAAATACCAATTGGGGTGTTATCGCACTGCTTGATACCAGTGCCGTCACCGGCAGCCAACAGGGCGAATTAACCATGCTGAGTGACGACGGCACGACCATTTTGCAATCGGATGTCGGCTCGTGGGAAAAGGGTTCCGGCATCGCGCTGCAAAGTTATGCAAATAATGATCGTAATGACCATTATTTGAAGGTGAACGAATACAACAATGACCAAACCATCCCAAATTATACTCTGCGGTTTTACGAAACGGTTGTCAGCACCAAACCGGAAACAGAACCCAACGATACCCCCGCCTCCGGCACGCCTTCGGCAATGGCACACGAGGGCGTTTTGAGCACAACCGCCGATGTGGACTGCTTCCGTTTTTCGGGACACAGCGGGGAAGAGATGATTTTCGCGCTGAACGGTGACCCGGAAAACGACGGCAGTTCGGCAAATATGGCGTTGTCGCTGTACAAATCTGACGGCAGTTTGCTAAAAACCGCTAATCGCAGTGGCATCGGCGGCAATGAATTCATCGATTATGATAGCCTGCCGGAAGACGGCATTTACGCCTATTGCGTCAATGTTGCCGGGGGAAGCGGCGGGTCAACCGCCACCTATCACGTCGGGCTGGTAAAAGGAAACGGGCAACTTTATATGCCGTCAACATCGCAAAAATTAACCCGTCTCGACCCGCCCGCAGATGAGTGGCTCTTACCCGGCGATACCATAACCGTCCACGCCGCCATCACCAACACCGATATTATCACCATTCCGGGTGGTATAAAAATGTCACTTCGTTTCACCTCCGCAACCACACCATGTTTGGCAATGGTTCAAACCGACCCGCCGCACACCTTCCTTTCATCAAACGTTGTGCAATGGGACGAGGCGTTGAAACCGGAACTCGCCCCCGGCGAAGTGTACAGTGTAACTGCCACTTTTGAAGCCTTGCAACCCTGTACGGATTACATTTCTTATAATCCCATTCTATCCTATTACGACACCGGCTTTGGCGCGGGGCGCAGTGATTACACCATTGCTCACGCAGTGTATTTGCCATTGATAATGAACTAAATGAAACTTTTGAAAAGTGTGCCAAAATTACAGAAACCATCGGCAATTTTTATAATGTCATTCCCGCGAAAGCGGGAATCCACTATGTTTCGCTATAGATTCCGGATATTTCCCTGCGGGAAATTCCGGAATGACATTTAAAATCCGTGAAATTTGTGGAAATTCGTGGCTTAAATTCAGTTACGCAAAAAGTTTCAACCAGTTCAATGCGTTAATTCACCACATTCGTAACTCGCTATTCGTAATTCGCTATTTGAACCATGTTGACATCCGAGCTGTTCCGCAAAATTCGCCATATCGAAATTCGCACCCGCCGGCTGGTAAACGACAGTTTCGCCGGAGAATATCAGGCTGTATTCAAAGGGCGCGGTATGGAATTCGATGAAGTCCGCCCCTACCAACCCGGCGATGAAATCCGCAGCATCGATTGGAACGTGACCGCCCGTATGGGCGAACCGTTCGTCAAACGGTATGTGGAAGAACGCGAACTGACGGTGATGCTGGCGGTATCTGCCTGCACCACCGC
>JALVZI010000087.1 GCA_027022125.1 Anaerolineae bacterium
GCTTGCACAATAGCATTCACCAGCCGCTCTTTAAACTGCCGCATATCGAACGCCCCCTGCGCCCCGACAAATCGCCCCACAAAAGTTTGCGGGTCGCTGACCTGCACACCGAATGTGCCGTGCGCACCAAGCAGCAACCAGCCCAGCCCCTGCCCCGGCGTTTGCATGGCAATCGGCTGGCGCGTGCCCCACCCTTGCGATGTCAGTTCGCGGGTGCTGACAAAATAGACTTCGGCGGTAAAAGGGTTGTTGCCGCCAAAAGCGGCGTGCCCCAGCAGGTTGGTCAGCAGAGGGATGTTGGCGGTGCTGATGGTGTGTCGCCCCGGACCGAAAGTGTCCAGCGCTTTTCCGTCGCGGAAAAAGACGGCGGCTTGCCCGGTGCGGACAATCACCTGCGAGCCGAGTTTAAAATGCCCGGCGCCGTTTTCGGGGAAACGCTGCACCAAACGGTCTCTCAATTCATTCGGATATTCAATAACGTCAAATACTTTGGGCATAATGTCTCCTCTCTATTAAAACTCTTCGGCTTGTTCCAAATCATCCGCTGTCATTCCGGCAGCGTTCAGCACCGCATCTGTGCGCGATGCAAAAGTTTGCAGCAATTCCCCCACATGTTTGTTCAACGCGCGCACGGCAGCGGGAATGCCGTCTTCCGCATCCAGCGCGGCTTGCACGCCGGCGATGGCATCTGCCAAACCGTCAACCTGCGCCAGCAAATTGACATCGAATTCATACAGCGCGTCCAGTTCCTTTTCTTTCACTTTCACCGCATCGAAAAAACCGGCATATCCCTGCGCGGCGGCTTTCACTTTGTCAATCAGCGTTTGCAGTCGGCGGCTGACCCGCCCCATATCGTCCAATTGAGAAATTGCCGCGCCGGTGAGCATCTGCGATTTCAGGTCGTTCATCTGCGACCAGTAATTCTCCAACTCCCGCGCAATTCGCTCACGGAGGATGGTATCCGCCTCGCGGCGCATTTCTTTTTCTTTGTAGCCTTTGTAGCCGGGAATTTTTTTCACCAACTCTTCAAAGCCACTCATCGAGTTTTCAACTGTTTCCCGAAAGTCCATATACGCTTTCTCCTTTACTGAATGCTATAAAAATATCTGTGCGCCACAATGGCGACATTGCACAATTCCTTTGCCGACAAATTCCTGCTCGCCGCCGCAGTTGGGGCATTTGGTCATCCCCTGTAATGCAGAAGCCTGTTTTGAATAGAGAATACCATCATCCCAGTTGATATATCCGTGGAACAAACCTTTGCCCACCAAATCATAAATCAACTGTTTGACGGTATCGGTATCGGTGTTCAATTGCAACACCACTTCTTGAATATCTACCTGCCCCTGCGTTTGAATCATATTCAAAATGAGTTTTTGCTGTTTGATTTGCGCCAATTCTGCCAATTCTTTGCGTCCCCGCCAAAACAAAAATCCGCCCACGCCAACGACCGGCAACGCCACCAGCAGCGACAACGCTACCCCCAGCACCATTCCGCCGGTGCTGCCGCCGGGTCCCAAAGATGAGGCAATCGACACCGATGAACCGGCGCACGCCAAAAAGACACCTCCAATAATGATGATGATACCGATTGTTCTCCCACTTCCCAACATAAATGCTCCATTTCGTTATTTGTCATTGGTCATTTGTCATTCGTCATTCGCTATTCGCCCATTTTATTCGATAGCATAGCGCGCGGTGGCCGATTAGCCAAACCCGGCACTGCCGCCGCCTCCGCCGCCGCCACCGCTGAACCCGCCGCCACTGAAACCACCACCGCCGCCGGAACTGCTGGGGGGCGTGCTGGTAAAAGTTCGGCTGGCGGAACTGAGCATTGACCCCAACCCCGCCGACATTGCCGACAGCGATGTACCCATACTGCGGCTGGCATCGCTCAGGCTGGGCGGTTTTGAGCCGCTGCCCGCCAGCGGTCCGGGCGCGGATTGCCCGCCGCCAAAAGTGCCCGCAGTCGCAGAACCATAGTGCCCGTGTCCGCCGCCCAGCCAAATGGGTGGTCCGTACCACATGGGGGCGGGCATATCGCCGACTTTTTCAAATTGGCGCATATACGTTTTTTCAATACCGAAAGCGATGGCATACGGCAGATATTTGTCAAACTGTTCTTTGGCTGTCTCCAACCCGCCGTATTTTTCGATATTTTTGAGATAGCGTTTGAATGCCAGCCATCGCGCCGCCGCTTCTGCCCCGGCTTTTGTCTTTCTGGGCATATGCCGCCCCACAATCACCAATCCAATGGCGGTGAGAATCATCGAAATGGTGGGGCAAATTGCCATACCGGAATATTCGCCGGTGAGCGCCAACAGCACAAACCCGATTATCACACTAAATACCAATACCGCCACCCCCAAACCCATATACAACTTGCGGGTCGTTTCGGGGCTGCGCGGGAAAAATCCATATTGCACCACATCGTCATACAGTTGTTTCTTTAAAACGGGCACAACCGTGTAAAACTGCTGTTTCAAATCAGACAGTTTCCGTTTTTCGCGCGAACCGAAGATTTTTTGCAACAGTTTCTTTTCGTACGGTTTGGTGGCAATTGACGCATCTTTCAAATAGTAGACAAAATCTCTACCGGAACCGATGCCGAAAAATCCGGGGTTGTTCACTTCTTCAATATGGATAGCCCCCCGCCGCGCCAAATCTACCAGCGTTGCCAGAATATCCTCCATATCGGCTTTTTCGTCCACCAGCGTGCCGACCACACCCGGTGGCAGGTCGTCGGGCGGTTCGGTGATATATTCCGCCACAATGCCCGGCGAAGCGTCCTTTCCGCGCAGATACCACAGCAGGTACAGCAACAGCGGTCCACCGAACAGAAGGAGCACGCCTAAAAAGAGAAAACCGACATCAAACACGGGTCCCCATTTTTCCTGTGCCGCACGCCGCGCATCGTCGGCGGCTTGCCACGCCGGTGGCTGTGCATGCACCACGCCGTGCGGAAATTGCACCCGCACTTCCAGTTCATCGCCGCCAGAAATGTTGTCGGCGGTGAAAATAACGGTAGAACCATTGGCGATATAACTTTGTGCCTCTGTGCCGTAACTTTCAATTTTCAGTTGGTCGGCGGTAAATGAGCCGGGCAGGGTTACTTTTACCTGCGATGCCAGCACGGGGAAGTTCCGGTCGGGGGGAACGGCTTTCCACCACAGTTGGTCGCCGCCATCGTAAATGCGCAATCCGCCTTTTACCACATAGCGGATAACATAGGTATGCACGCTGTTTTCAGTATAGGGGAAATACCAATAGATGACCTGCTCGTTGTCGCTGTTGGTTGAAACGGTGAAAGTGTATTCATCTTCGCTGTTTGATTGTTTGTATTCGATGAGCCGGTCGCCGCGCCGCTCGAAGATTTGAATATCGGACAGGCTTTCCACGCGGTCGAGGGGGATGGCACGATAGCCAAAATGGAAAGAGCCGCTGGTGAAAGCAATTTCTTCCGTTTCTTCAACCGTAAAATCACCATTGGGTTGCACGGCGATATTTACATCGTAACGGTTCCAGCGCAA
The DNA here is from genome assembly GCA_027022125.1 of Anaerolineae bacterium. Classification (GTDB taxonomy): domain Bacteria; phylum Chloroflexota; class Anaerolineae; order 4572-78; family 4572-78; genus JANTHQ01. The sequence goes on from JALVZI010000087.1 coordinate 3,531, forward strand.
TGTTTTGTCCTGCGCAGTCACCACACTCGCCGACAGCAGCGCCAACATCAATGCTATCAACAGCGTGTTCAAAGTTGTTCGCCGCATAATTGCTCCTCTCCATTGGCATATACGGTTTCGGTTATTTCTGTTGTAATGTATTATAAAAGATTTTTCGCTAAATGTGAAACCGGAGCATCTATTCAGTGAGATTGGCGATTAGCTCATTCCCTTACTTCTTGCTCCTTGCTTTTTGCTTCTATCCCAACGCATCAGGGGGCAAAGGGCTGTTCCCCGCTCGAACAAACTGGAAGCCCGCTGCGCCTTTGTGCCCCCCGCCGCCGTGCGCTTTCGCCAGCCGAGAAACGTCCGTCGTTTCGGAATAGAGGGTCACTTTGGTAACAACCTGCCCGTCGCGCCACGCCTCAGAATAGACGTATGCCACATCGTACCCCAGCCCGCAAATGTGATGCCCCACATCGCCGTTGCTGGGCATATTGACCACCAACGTGCGGTAGCCTTCAAAGGTCATCTCGAAGCCATAATTTTCCACACGGTGAGCGATGGATTTCAAGCGGGCATCCAACAGGATTTTGCCCGTGTCAATCAGTTTTTCCACCAATGCCGTATCGTTTTGCAGCAACGGTTTCCACAAAGCGTCATTGGTGGCGGTTATATCGGTAGCGAAAAGTCCTTCGCAGAAATGGCGGGTTTGGGGATAATCGAAACGCCAAATATCGCGGTCGCCGACGTATTTTACCGCCGGTGGCACGGGGTCATCGGGGAAAAAGTATTCCCACGTGAGAACACATCCGGCTTTTTCCAAACTGCGCCGACCTGCCAGCGGCAAATCAGCCATATCGTTCATCGCCGAGATGTGATGGTCAATCCAGATGAAATTTTCGCCTTTGGCACGATAGAGCGTTTCCATATCGGTGCGGGGCAGCGAAAAATCGGTGAGGATGACCGTATCTGCGGCATTGAGGGCATCCCACGGTACGGGCAATCCATAGTCAATTTCGTGCAGGGCAACGGCATCGCCGAAACGGTGGCGCACGATGGCGCCTGCGCAGTGTCCGTCTTGGTCGTTATGGTGCA
>JALVZI010000088.1 GCA_027022125.1 Anaerolineae bacterium
TTTCTGGTTGGGGGGGATTTTCCGCCAGCGAAACTGCCAATTCCGCCGCTTCATCGAAGGTGGACACAAAATAAAGGTTGTCCATCCGGCGGGCGGGCGGGGTATAGCCGATGAAATCGACCACCACCGGTTTTTCGGTGGCACGCGCCAGCGCCAGCAGTTTTTCGGCGACGGATGGGGCGGGCGGTTTGGAGACCAGCACAATCACTTCCGATGCGGGGTCGTCAATGAGCAGTTGCAGCCCCTGACGGGCGGTAATCGCCCCGACGGCTTCTTTTAAATCGCGTCCGCCGGTTCCCAGTGCGTGGGTGATGCCGCCGCCCATTTGATGGATGCGGGCGGTAGTTTGCTGCAATCCGGTGCCGCTGGCAGCCACCACACCGATGTTGCCGCGCCGCACCCGGTTGGCGAACCCCAGCCCGATGCCGTTGACGATTGCCGTGCCGCAGTCGGGACCCATCACCAGCAGCCCTTTTTCGGCGGCATCTTTCTTCAGTGAAATTTCATCTTCCAGCGAGACGTTGTCGCTGTACAGAAAAACGTGTTTGTTGTGTTCCAGCGCCTGCCGCGCCACACCGGCGGCATATCGCCCCGGCACGGAAATGAGCACCCACTGCGCTTCGGGCAGCATATCCACGGCGGCTTCGATGCTTTTGGGCAGGTATGCGGCTTCTACGCCTTCGCCCCGTTTGCGCGACAGCAGGCTATCTACTTTGCCCAGCGCGTCATCAGCGGCGGCTTCATCTTCACCTTTCACCACGATGAGCATATCATCGGGTTGGGCGGTTTTTGCTTCGGCGGTGAGCAGGTCACTTTGAGCCAACACTTCTTTGTTGGCATCGGTGCCCATCACCACCCCGGCGTCAATCACCCCGGGCAGGTCTGCCAGTGCGCGCTGAAGTTGCATCAGCACCACCGAGTCGTAATATGCGCCGGAACGGATTTCAACTTTGGTAACAGCCATGAATGTCTCCTGTTAATCTCAATTCGGGATAAAGTTTTCAGTCCACAGATTTTCACAGAAAAAACAAAAATCAGTGGTAATTGTTCAGTGTACACACCCCCTCCCTAACCCTCCCCCTCAAAGGGGGAGGGCATTTCCCCCCTCCCTTTGAGGGAGGGGGCAGGGGGAGGGTGAAAATCAGGTTAGGCAAATAGTTTTATTCAAAATATAACGATACGCTGAATAGATACAATCAGTGTGAATCTGTGTTTATCTGTGGACTATTTTTACTTCAATTGAACATTGTTTCGCTTATCCCGAACTGTGGTTAGTAGGTTCTGCCGCGTCCGCCGAGCCGTTTGACGTGTTCGGGGTCGTAGCAGTCGCCGAATTTGGTTTTGGGCATACTTTCTTTCTTTTTCATCAATTCTTCATATTCGTCATCGTCAACCATTGCTACAATGCGGGCGATGCTCGATTCACCGTCCACAAATCGCCACGGGAAGCACGCCACTTGCACGCGGCGGTTCACCAGCAGGTCAATATCGCCGCCGATGCACTCGGCATGGATGATACCTTTGGGGAACATCCACAGGTGCATCATTTGGTACATATCGGGGGTAAAGATTTCTGCCAGCGATTTGCCGTATTTCTCGCGCATGTGTTGGTCGGCTTGTTCGGCTTGGGCGGGCATCCAGTCTCGAATTTTGGTGTTCATGGGATGGTCGGCGCTGCCGCAGTCCACGCCCACCCATTTGATTTTCTTTTCTTCCAGCCATTTGGCGAAACGGGCATCGGGACCGGGGTGCATAACCATATAGCGAACTTCGTTGCCGTAGGGTTGGTCCCAGCCGAAGTGGTGGTAGCCGGTGTGAATGATGAGGATGTCGTTTTCTTTGACTTCCACCCGTTCTTCAATCATTTCGGGGGTGTAGATGTCGTAATCGCCGCACACGTCGCTGAGGTCAACGATGGCGGCTTCGCCGGTGAGAAAGTCGAAATCGAGGCTGGCAATATCTTTGCCGGGGGTGTAAAAGTGAATTTCACCATCGAGGTGGGTGCCGACGTGGTTACTGTGGGTTACCAGTTGTCCGTTTGCGCCATTGGGAGCCAAACGTTTGAAATACTTTACCTGCAATGGCTCGTAGGTGGGCCAGGCAGGTGTGCCAATACCAAGCGGAATAGTCAGGTCAATAAACTTCATAGGTCATCTCCTTTGATTGATGAAGTTTCATCGGTGCCGAAAAATGTGTAGAACTAAATGAAACTTTTGAAAAGTGTGTCAAAATTACAAAAATCATCGGTAATTTTTATGATGTCATTCCCGCCTGTGCCCCGCGGGTGCGAAAGCGGGAATCCACGGTGTTTCGCTATGGATTCCGGATATTTCCCTGCGGGAAATTCCGGAATGACATTAAAAATCCGTGAAATTTGTGGAAATTCGTGGCTGAAATTCAGTCACACAAAAAGTTTCAACCAGTTCGTAGATTTGGCACCAATTAAGATTTAACGATTTTTTTCAGTATAATGTTGATGGAAACGTATCAATTTTAAGATAAAACAGGGATGCTGTCAAAAAGAATTTGACATATCACCAAAGATAGCACAAAATTATTTTTGATGTCACCTCCTTAAAATTACCCGTTGTCAGTTGAAACGGTTTACATATTGTGTTTCGCTAGTGAATACAACAGTTATAAAAAAGTCGGTGCATTTTTGCTGCGAAAAATGAGATGTTGCGACAACGATGTTCGCAAATTTAGTGTATAAGAAGGAACTTCAGAGTTACTATAAAATAGCATGATTCAGGTGTTGTGTCAAGTATTTATTAAATACAGTAGAAAAAATCCAGCATAAATTGATTAAACCTGCAAAAGTGTGGTACAATCAAGTCATCCATTGATAAAAACGCGGAGGGGCGGTATTTTATGCAATTGGGAGAAAGAATTCGGACACGCAGAAAAGAATTGAATTTGAGTTTGCGAGAACTCGCCGAGGCAGTGGGGCTGACATCTAGTTTTTTGAGTTTGATTGAACGTGACCAAAGCAGCCCGTCCATCGAATCGCTGCGGAAAATCAGTGAAGCGTTGAATGTGCCGGTTTTCTATTTTCTGCTGGAACCATACGAGAAAAGTCCGGTGGTACGCCACAACCAGCAACTTACTTTAAAAGATAACCGGTCGAATCAGGCATATAAACTTTTAACGCCCAGTTTGTATCATAAAATGGAAGCGTTGCTGTACGAGCAGGAACCGACCGGCGAAAATTTCGCCACGCCGTTAAAACAACACACCGAAGAGTTTTTGTATGTTTTGCAGGGCAAGTTGGAATTGCAATTGGGCGATGATGTGTACCATCTCACCGCGGGGGACACGGCTTATTTTGATAGCCCGATGCTGCGGCGAATGGCTGCGGTGGGTGATGAAATTTTGCGGGTAATTGCGGTTATTACCCCACCGATTCTATAAACATGAGTTCGGGATAGGATTTTCAGTTCACAGATAGACACAGATGAACGCAGATTCGCGACTATACAGGAGACAGTAGTATTTTGCCGATTTTATCCTTCGATGCGCTGTGGGCTACTGCAGAAAACGTAGGGGCGGCTCGCGAGCCGCCCCTACTGTATTTCGGTTTGTCGGGGGAAATCAAATTCTCGGCTGCGTAACATGGTTTATAAAAAACTCCCGCACACGGCGGGAGTTTTTCTTTTGCAATCTATCGTCGGTTCGGGTTCAACCGGATGTCACTCTGTTTTTCGGGGTATTTTCCTTTTATGTCCGCGTAAAACTCGCGGATGCGCTCGAAATCGGCTTCAATATCGCCGGTGGGGGTAAACCCGAGGCTGATACCGACCACTTTTCGCCCGTAATCAACATATCCAAACGCCAAAGGCACTTTTGCCGCCACAGCGATGTGATAGAATCCGGTTTTCCAATGGTCGGTTTTTTTGCGCGTGCCCATCGGGGCGATGGTCAATCGCAGTGTGTCTGCTTTTTCAAACAAATCAATCATCTGTGCCACAAAATTGGTTCGCTCGCGGCGGTTAACGGGAATGCCACCGGTGGCTTTAAAAAAATAGTTCATTGGAAACCAGAAGAGGGTGTCTTTGCCCAGCCAGTGCAGCCGCACCGGCACCGACAGCATCATTAAAAATCCGGCGAGCAAATCCATATTTGAGGTGTGCGGCGCGCCGACAACCACACATTTTTTCGGCAGTGCAGGGTCAACGTCCACCCGCCAGCCGAATGCCCCGCCTATAGCATCGGCAGCAACTTGCAGCCAACTTCGCCGGGGGTACAAAACATTCGCATCAGTCATTTTTTACTCCATTTCTTTTTACTGCGTGAATTGCACACAGTATAGCGGAGGATGCGATAGCGCGCAAACAGCACCCAATATGCACGGTCAATTTCACGCTGAACTGGTTGAAACTTTTTGTGTGTTTGAAATTCAGCCACAAGTTTCCACAACATAATCAATGTAAATCCGCAAAACTGATGCCAAAAAAGATTTGTTAGTGCAAAATCAAGTCAGATATTCGTTCGATATGTAGGGGCGACCCTTGATTGACTGACAAAACTCAAAAAACCTATAAATGCGATATGCCCCGAGATGTATAATCGAAAAAAGAAGCGCATGT
>JALVZI010000089.1 GCA_027022125.1 Anaerolineae bacterium
GTAAAACACATCTGCCAGCGGATTGTCTTTCGCCAGAATGGCTTGATTCAGCGCCGCGCCGCCATCGCCCGATTTGAGCACTTGCACGGCAATACCCGTTTCGGCGGTAAATTGGATCAGCACATCCTTGCCGATTTCAAAACTATCGTGGGTCATCAGCCGCAGGGTGACGGGTTGCAGAGTGGGCGCGGGCGTTGCCGTTTTCGGCGCGCACGCCGCCAATAGCAGAAGAAGGGGGAGCAGGATGTAGAGTAGTTTTTTCATAAAATCACCTCGTTTTTGTTGTGGGATTCGTGATGAGTGATACGTGATGAGTGATACGCGTGATGAGTGATACGTGATGCGTGATGCGTGATGCGTGAAAAATTTTCACGTTTCACGTTTTCACGGCTCACGTTTGATGACAACAATTAACGCGATGCCGTTTTCAATGCCGACCGTCACATCCGCACCGACAAACGCATTGCTGACCGTGCGGGTGCTGCCAAGCGGAATATCCGCGCCGGTGAGTTGCCATGCTGCGCCGCGAATAGTCAGCCCGCCGATGGGGGTGAGCGGCACCACCGACAGGGTATCGCCGGGGGTGCCGCGCAGGGTGATACTGTCTGCGCCGCGCAGCAGCCATGCCGATTGCGCGCCATCCATCACCCGCAGACGCGCCGGTGCCCATTCCGCGCGGGTGAGCAGCAGCAGATTCGCCAAATGCTGGTCGAGCCGCCCGCCGAGCATGCCCAACAGAATAATTTCGGTGGCGCCGCGTGCCATCGCCAGCGACAGCGCCAATTCCAAATCGGTTTCATCCTTTTTCACCGGATGCTCGATAATTTCGACCCCCGCCGCGCGCATTTCGGATATCGTTTCGGCGGGCAGAGAGTCCAAATCGCCGATGATGGTTTGCGGGGTGATGCCCAGCGCCAGTGCGTGCCGCGTGCCGCCATCCGCGCAGATGACAGTTGCATCGCCGGGGAGACGGTATTCGGTTGGTGGGGTAAATTCGCCGTTAGCGAAAATAATAAAATTAGTCATTTGTCCGTGGTTATTTGTCATTTGTTTTGCCGATGGAATTGAGATAGGCATTTAAACGCGGGGCGAGTTCGTCAAAAATGGTTTTGAGTGCGGTTGTGTCATCTGCGGTCAACAAATTACGCCGATGCGCCCGCCGCAGCCAGTGGCGCGTTTCGTTCAGTGAACCTCTGGCAATGCGGATGAAACGGCGGTTATCCTGAAAACTTCCGCGCCCAGCGCCTTCGGCGATATTTGCGCCGATGCTATCGGCGGCGCGGATGAGTTGGCGACCCACTGTTTTTTGTGCCAAATCGTCCCACGATTGCACAACATTCCAAACGTGGTCACAAAGTTTTTCTGACAATTGGTAAACCTGCAAATTCTCAAAACCGGTCGTTTTTGCCAAAGCGCAACCTCCACAAATGACCAATGACAAATGACAAAGGACAAATCACCAATCTCCAATAACAAAAATTGCACCCCTGACCATCAGAGGGTGCAATTGTGAGCGTTCCATTCCTCCGCCGGCATTACCCGGGTCAGGTTCAACGGTCTGCGCCGCGATATGGCGCAATCTCAGCCCGGTTTTGCCCGGACTCCCGCGGATGGTATGCAATTTGTTCCATTATATGCCGCGCCCGGCGATTGTCAATTTAATGCCGGTGCGGCGCTTCGCCGTGACTGCAACAGGTATCTTGCAGCGCCATAATGCCGGTCGGCGTGTCAATCAACCGCAGATGCCCTTTGTATGCCTCATTCAGCCGTTCCGGCGATAATGCTTCATCGGGTGCGCCGAACCCAATCACCCGCTGATTCAACAGCAGAATGCGGTCGAAATGCTCGGCGGCGAGATTCAAATCGTGCAGAGAAACCAGCACGGTTACATTTCGGCGGCGCAGGGTATCCAGAATATCCAGAATGGATTGCTGCGACTGCATATCCAGCCCGGTGAACGGCTCGTCCATCAGCATCAACTCGGCTTCTTGCGCCAGTGCGCGGGCGATGAACACTCGCTGCTGCTGTCCGCCGGAAAGTTCGCCGATTTGCCGTTTTGCCAGCGATGCCATATCCACCAATTCCAACGCCCGATGCACCAACTCCCAATCGGCGCGGGTGGGATGTCGAAACAACCCGATTTTGCTGACCCGCCCCATCATCACCACATCTGAAACGGTGACGGGGAACGTCCAATCCACTTGGTTGCGCTGGGGCACGTAAGCAATGCAGATGTGTCCTTCGGGTTGACTGCCGTAAATTTTTATTTCGCCCCGCTGGGGTTTGAGCACCCCGGAGATGGCATTGAATAGCGTACTTTTTCCCGCCCCGTTGGGACCCACCACCGCGACCCGTTCGCCGGTGTGCAGCGTGAATGATACATCTTCCAGCGCAAAACGGGTGTTATACCGCACACTGAGATGCGAAACTTCCAGTATCGGTTTGTTGGTGTTATGGGTGAAAATTTTGGTCATGCCATATCCTGCAATTGGTTTTTCCGCTGACAGTTTTCGCAGATGCCCCAAAATTCCAGCAGATGGCTTTGAATTTTGAAATGATATTTGTCGGCGAATTCGTGCTGTATTTTTTCGGCGATACAGTAATCAAACTCGATGACCGCGCCGCATTTGATGCACACAAAATGGTGATGCCCGCCGGTGGCGACGATGAATCGTTGAGTGGCATCATTTAAATACAACGGTCGAACCAGATGCAGCCCCACCAGCAGTTCCATGGTGCGGTAAACGGTGGCTCGCCCCAAATTGGGGCAGAGTTTGCGCCCCTCCGCCAAAATCTGGTCGTGGCTGAGATGTTCGGTGTGGCTTTTGAGCACCTCAATCACCGCGCGGCGGGGCGAGGTCAGTTTATATCCGGCTTGTCGTAAAATAGATTCAAAATCTATCGTGTCCATCGTGTTCCCCAAAATTGAGACTTTTTATTGATTATAGGCAGGCTGGCGTAAAATGCAAGAGGGTTTTCCACAAAAGTAACTGCTCACCGTGCAATGGTATTGTGCCGATTTCATCCTGATTAGCCCGCAGGGCGTATCGAAGGGTGAAATCGGCAAAAAACGTAGGGGCACGCTGCAGCGTGCCCCTACGTTGGTTCGCGCTAAAATCCGTAGGGGCGGCTCGCGAGCCGCCCCTACACCACATCTGTATTTTGGCTTGCAGGGGGAAATCAAATTCTTGCCGAGTGTCAATGATTCGTAGAGACGCCCAATTTGGGTGTCTCTACCGGGTCAATCAGAATACCACTGCGCACTGAACAGTGATGCCACAAAAAAAGACCGAGCCGCGACTCGGTCTTTTTTTGCGCTGCTTCCGGTTTACGGTTCTTCCACCGGTTGCGGAATGTCTTTGGGGTCAACCACTACGTTTTTGTTCGCGCCGACTTCATATGGCATCAGGTCATCGGGGGTTAAAAATACATCGGCATTACCGTGACAATCGTTGCACGTTTTTGCCTGCGGTCCCACCTTTTGGATGGCGTGCGGGGTGGCATACTCCCACGTCGGGCGATTGTCGAAATTCGGCAGCAGATTGTCGCCATAATAGGCAAAGGTTTCCGGGTCGATGGGCACGTGTCGCAGTGTGACCCATTTCCACGGGCGGTCGGCGCTTTGAATGGGATTGTATCCAATTTTGATTGCCATCTGTGACGGTTCAATTTTGAAATACGGAATGTCGTCATCGCTTTTTTGCACATGGCAACTGTAGCACTGTTTGTATTCGGTGGTGTGACAGGTGGCACATGCCATCGTGTCGAGATGGGTGCTGTCGTGCGCGGCGACGGCGTCATCCGCCGAAACATCCGCGTGGCAATCGCCATCGGTGCAGCCGGGGGTGGGTGGTCCATCGTAACGGTGGTTCGGCTGATAGTCCATCGTGCCGTGCATTTCATCCGCTTGATGGCAATCGAAACAGGGCATACCCCCTTTTGTCCAGTGTACATCAGCGGGGAAACCTTCATTCAACCCTTTATATTCATCGTTCACTCGACTGCCGTGACAACCGGTGCAGGTTAGGTTCATCGGTGGGATTTTTTTGAATTGGTGTCCGGCTGCCAGCCCGCCGCCGGTGGTGGCGGGGCGACTGACGTGACACTGCCCGCAAGTGGTGTGACAACTGTCGCAGTGGTTATCGAATGCCTCTTGCACGGTGGACCACGTTTCATCGCTGGTGCGCTGTTGCACGGCGGTGTAATAGCCCTGCAAACTCTCGTGCAGACTTTTGCTGTGCGCATCGGCGGTATCGGTGTGACACTGGTCGCAGGCATCGGCGGTGATGGGGAATTTTCGGATGCCGGTGTGCGCCGCGTCTTTTTCCTGCGCCGTGCCGTCGCCGCCGTGACACGCCACACAGCCCATTTCGCCGTGAATGGTGTCGGCAAATTCTTTATTGCTGACGAATGCTTTTTCCCAACCCTCCAACGGAGGGACGGAGCCGCCTCATCCTTCCCCTTCAGAGAGAGATTCTTTTTTCTCTTCCGGTTTGGCGGTTTCCTGCAATTTGCCGTCATCGGTATGGCACGAAAAACAACTTTCGTCCGATGCGGGCAGCACCGCCG
>JALVZI010000090.1 GCA_027022125.1 Anaerolineae bacterium
TGCGCAATTCGGCATATTGCTGGCGCAATTCCAATTTTACCGCCAGCATTTCTTCCGCTTGCAGCATCAGCGCATCCAATTTGCCAACGGCAATGCGGATGGTGTCATCCGCCGCCGATTTTTGGTGCGATTTTTTGGCGGCGCGCGGTTTTTTCGGCTTGGGTTTGGATTTCCGCGGCGGTTCGGGCGGCGGTGGCGGCGATGGCTCGGCAGCCGGTTCCGGCGGCGATTCCACGGCGGGGGGCGCCGGTTGCGCCGGTTCGGGCGGATTTTCCGCCGCCGGTGCGGCGGGCATTTCACCGCGCTCGATTTTCTCCAGCGAGTCAATCAGCGCCGTAACTTCCGTGTCGCCCTGCCCGCTGTTCGATTCCACCAAATCGGTCACCACATCCAGCGTGCGGTGCAGCACATCAAACGCAGCAGGCGACAGCGTGATGGCATCGCGCTTGCAGGCGGAAAAAACGCTTTCCATCGCCTGACACAACTGCTCGATGTCCGCCATATCCACCGCGCGGGCAGCGCCTTTCAAACTATGCGCTTCGCGGAAAATTTCTTCCACCAGTGCAGGTTTTTCCGACGGGTCAACTTTTTCCAGTTTTAACAAGCCGTTTGTCAGCGTTTGCAGGTGTTCGCGGGCTTCAATGCGGAAAGTTTCCAGCAATTCCTGCAAAAACGCATCACTGTCAAAATCCATAATCGTGTGTCAATTACAGCCGGTATCGGGTGAACATTTTTTGAATTCGCACTGCCAGCCGTTCCAATTCCTGCGCGGACAGTTCCAATTGCCGCGCACCTTCCACGTTTTGCTCGCTGGCTTCTTTGATGTTTTCCATCGCGGTGGAAACCTGCTCCACCCCGATGAGTTGCTCGCGGCTGGATGCGGAAATTTGCATCGTTGCCTGCGCGGCACGGTTCACGTGTTCCGCCAGCAGGCGAATGGCTTTCCCCATTTCGGCGGATTGCTGTTTGCCCTTTTCCACCCGTTTTGCGCCTTCTTCGGTGGTCATCACCGCTTTGCCGGTGGCTTTCTGCACATCATTCAAAATGGATTGCACCTGCACCGTAAATTGTTTCGATTGCTCAGCGAGGCTTTTGATTTCTTGCGCCACCACAGCGAACCCTTTGCCCTGCTCGCCTGCTTTGGCGGCTTCGATGGCGGCGTTCACCGCCAGCAGGTTCGATTGCTCCGCCAAATCTTCCACCGCCGAGATGATATTGCCGATGGTCTGCCCCTGTTCGCTCAAATGGATGATGCTGTCGGCGATTGTTTCGATATGGTCGCCGATGGCATCCATATCCGCCAGCGTCTTTTCCATCGCCTGCAACCCATTTTGCGAAATTTCGGCGTTCTGCTGCGATGCGCTGGCGACCGCATCGGCGCGGTCGGTGGTAACTTCTGCCGTTTGCCGCAGTTCGGCAACCGTGGCGGTCGTTTCGGTAATGGCAGAAGCGGTTTCGCTGGCAGTGGCAGACATTTCAGATGATGTGGACATCAATTGGCTGGCGGAAGAAGAAAGAATTGCCACACCGTCCATCAGTTCGGCAGTTTGGCGGCGCAGCGTTTCCAGCATTACCTGCAACGCCTTACCCAGTGCATCCTCTTCAGAGCGGGGGGTGAAAGATACCGTCAAATCGCCATTGGAAATGCGCTGTGCCACAGTTACCGTTTCGCGGGTACTGGCGACAAAATTTTCCAGCGTGCGGCTCAACTCGCCAAATTCATTCTGCTGCACCGAAAGTTTTGAAACATCCACATCTAAATTGCCAGATGCCAGCAAATTCAATCCGCGTCCGATATACGCAATGGATTTCACCATACCTTTGGTGGTTGTCCACCCGATAACCACGCTGAGAATCATCATCAATACCAGCAGCAGCACCACAATTTGGGTAGTTTGGGTGGTGACGCGCCGGGCAGATGCTGCTTCATTGTCAAATTCGGTGTGTTTTCCATCTGCGATAGTTCGGGCATATTGCAGCAATGCAGGTCCCTTTTGGTTGAGGCGCGCTATCAAACCCTCTTTCTCTTCTACCGTTTCTCGAATATTCTGCACGCCCTGAAAATACGCCTTCGCCGCCGATTGCGCCGCCGCGGCGAGCGTTTGTTCGTCATCGGCTGTCAAAAACGGCTGCATCGCTTCAAACGCATCATTCATCTGCGAAAAATGTTCCTGCGCATCGTCAAAATACTGCGGATTTTCGGTATCCAGATAGCGGGCGGTGCTGCGAGTGAGCATCAACCAATGCATCATCACATCACCGAATGCGTTTAATTGGGATGTGTCGCCACTTTCTGCCATTACTTCGCGCAACCGGGCGATATTCCGCTCCATTATTGGACTTTCTGCTTCCAGTGTTCTGGTCACGGTCTCGTTTTGCAGGCGCATCAGCGCAACCACTCGCTCGAAAGTTTTATTGTAATCGGTTATGCCCGTTTCCAGTTCCGAAAACGCCTCCATATCGGTGGAGTGGGCTTCATTATCGGTGATTATTTTCTGCAATTGAGATTCAAGTTGGTTGAATGAAGTATGATAATCCGCCAAATCATCGGGGTTGCCATTTATCAAATAATGCACGGCATACAATCGCGATTGCAGCAACAAATACGATATGCTATCTGCCCTTTGTTGGTCAACTGCCAAATGACTTGCCATAAAATTTACCGTGTTGTTGATGGTGTTCAGCCGTATAATGGAAAACACGCCGATAATCAGGATGAACAGCATTCCCAACGCAAAACTACCCATTATTTTTATGCCGATGTTCAAATTTTTAATGAGTTTCATCATCGCTCTTTCCTTTGTGTTTGATAATCGACCGTGATTCAAACTGTTTCCTGCACAATTAACCGGGTATCCGCCAACATTTTCCCGGCATCGAGCACAATTGTCATTTTTGATGTGACACCTGCCACATATTCCCCTTTAAACCCTTCGAGTGTCGGCGGGGGCGGCTGTAAATCTGATTTGGGCAACCGTTGCACACCGAACACATAATCCGCCGCCACCCCGAAACGCATTTCGCCATTTGAAAGCAGCAGCACGTTTCGCGGGCGGGCATCGTCAGCATCCGCCAAATTGAAGAGCACCTTTAAATTCAGCACCGACACAATTTGCCCGCGCACGTTGATGATACCCGCCACAAATGCCGGTGTGCAGGGCACGGGAGTAATTTCGTGCAGTGGCAACACATCCTGCAAAAATTCCAGCGCCAGCGCATACGTTTCGCCCGCCAGTTGAAACAGTACCGCATCGAAAAATGTTTCTTCTGCGGCGGATTCTTCCGCGCGCTGTGCCAGCAGCATCGCCCGCCGGTGCAAAATTTCCGCCGCAGATTGTGTGGTTTTCAGTGTGTTTTCCGTATTTTCAGCCATAAGCCATCGAGTTATGCCAGATGTGCCGTCATTTGCCGCAGTGCCGCCACCGTCAAATCATCCGAACCGGCGAGAATCGTTTCGGGGGGCAGAGTTGCCAAAATCTCTCGCAGGGCGCGAAAATGTCGCCGCGCGGCGTCTGTATTTCCCTGCCGCAGCAGAATACTGCCCAGCGTAAAATGCGCCAGCGCGAAATTATGGTTCAAAAAAAGCGTTTTTTTCAGGGTGGCAACGGCTGCCGCATCATCGTTTTGCGCTTCAAAAACGGTTGCCAGCAAATAATGATAGCGCGGATTGAGTTTATCGGCGGCAATTGCCCGCCGACACCACGCCTCTGCTTCCGCCAACTGGCGGCGGTTGGCATATGCGTGTACCAGCAATTGCACGGCATCCGGTTGATTTGCCAGCGCGCCATCGCTGGCAGTGAGCATTTCCCCCAGAATTTCCGCCACGGCGGCATATTCCCCCTGCCGGTAGAAATTCAATGCCCGCCGGTATATTTCCGCCGCCGAAACCGCCTGCGGCACAGATGCGCTGTGACGGGGCACAGCGGCGGGCGGCGGCAATTTTTCCGTGGAAACCTGCGCGGCGCGTTTTTGGAAAAAAGTTGTGCCGCCGAAAATATGACGCTGCAATCCATCGCCGTGAATGTGCGGCACTTCGCTGGGGCTGACCACCAGCCATCCCCCGGATACCAGCGTCTGCGTCAGTTTCTCGGTGACGGCGGCAATCGTTTCCGCCGAAAAATAGATGAGCACATTCCGGCAGAAAATCACGTCCATATCGTGCAACTGTTTTAAATACGACGGATAACTGTCGCGCGCCAAATTGAAGGGGAAGAATGAGACCATCCGCCGAATGCGGTCGGCAATTTTGAATGTGCCGTCGGGCAATTCGGAAAAATAATCGCGGCGATATGCCTGCGGGATGCTGCGAAACGACCAGCGGCGGAAAATGCCCCGCTGCGCCCGCTCCAGCGCGGCAGTGTTCACATCTGTGGCGAAAATGGATGCCGTCCAGCCGGGATATTTCGGCAGCAGACGGTCGAGCATCATTGCCAGCGAATATGCCTCTTCACCGGTTGATGCGGCGGCGCTCCACACCCGCAATCGGCGCGAATGACGGTTCGGCGCGGTGAAAATTTGCGGCAAAATCCGGTCGCGGAGAGCATCGA
>JALVZI010000091.1 GCA_027022125.1 Anaerolineae bacterium
AGATGCTGCGGCGGGTGCTATCGTAATTCCAGCACCCGCCGCAGCATCTCGGTGAGTATCACCGGCGAATACGGTTTTTTCAGCACGGGGTATCGCACCGCCAATTCGGGCGACAGGTGTGTCTCCGGCAATTCATTCGCTTCCACCGTGGTGAACACAAATGTCGGCGTGTTGTGCAGGTTAAGCGCCATCACTTTGGCGAAAAACGTTTTTCCGGTCATATCGGGCAGGGTGGTGGAACTGACCACCACATCCACCGGTGGGCGAGCGGATTCCAGCAATTCGAGCGCGTTTTTGCCATCCACCGCCGTGAAAACCACATACCCCACATTTTCCAAAATTCGTTTGACCACCCGCCGCGTCAACTCGTCCACTTCCAGCAGCAAAACCCGCTCTGAACCACCGGGCAGTGGTTTGGGCGGGTGTGGCATGTCGGCACGACTACTCACATTGGACGGCACGGCGGGGAAATAAAGGCTAATAGTTGTGCCTTCTCCCACACGGCTGTGTGCCTGCACAAACCCATCAAACTGTTTCATCAACCCAAAAACCATTGCCAAACCCAATCCACTATTGGAACTTGGTTCTTTAGTGGTGAAAAACGGGTCAAAAATGCGGGTGAGATTTTCTGTTTCGATACCGTGCCCCGTGTCGGTCAACGATAACCGCACATATTCCCCCGGTGACACATTCGGCGCGGGCAGATTATCCGCCGTGAATAAAACACTTTCGGTGCGAATGATAAACTCACCGCCGTGTGGCATCGCATCACGGGCATTGAGGGTGATATTGGCGAGAATCTGTTCCAGCGCGCCAATATCACCCTGCACCAGCGGTAAATTTTCACCGAGATTCTTCCGCAAAGTGATATTCACGCCCAAAAACTGGGTTAAAAAGTGGGTGATATTGCTTACTAAATCGTTCAAGTCAAGCGGGTGAATATCGAGTTCCTTCCGCTGCGAAAAATAGAGCATTTCCTTTACTAGTGCGGCGGCGCGGTCTGCTTGATTGCGGATGATGCTCAAATCGCCATGCAGTGAACTGTCGGGGGGAATTTCTGCCAGTACCAAACTGCTCAGCGCGGTGATGGCGGTCAAAATGTTGTTAAAATTATGGGCGATGCCGCCCGCCAACTCGCCCACCGATTCCATTCGCTGGGCGTGGCGTAACTGTTCCTCCAGCCGTTTGCGTTCGGTCACATCACGAATGATACCCTGTACCGCCTGTGTGCCTTTGTATGGAAAAACGGTCGGCGAAAGTTCGATATCGAATTCGTGCCCGTCGATATGCCGGGCGCGCAATTCGATGCTGCTTTTTAATGGCAACCCCCGACATCGCCGTTCAATTTCCGTTCGCAGGGTATTCAGACTTTCCGGGGCGACGAGCGTTTCAATATCAAAATTCGGGTCGTTGAGTTGTTTCAGTGTTACGCCGAACATTTCCTCAAAACGGCGATTGATGAATTCGTACCTTCTCCCAACCATTAAATAAACGGCATCAGCGGAATGCTCTACCAGTGCGCGGTATTTCTCTTCACTTTCCTTCAATGCCTTTTCGGCGCGACGGCGCTCCGCCAGTTCCGATTGGGCGCGGGCAAATAATTGTGAATTGGCGATGGCAATTGCCGCTTGCGCCGCCAGCACCCGAAAAGCCTCAACTTCCTGCGGGTGGAACGGATGCATTCTGTCGAAAGCGACATTCATCACGCCCACCACTTGCTCGCCAATTTTCAGCGGAATACCGATAATAGCACCGTCATTTTCCCAATCGAATTTCTGGGTGGCAAACAGCGGGTGAGCCGCAATACTGCTGATAGCGATGAGTTCGCCGTGCCGGGCAACCCGATGCGTCAGCCCGCCGGGGCGCGGTTGACTGTACGGGGTTTCCGTGCGCCCATCTGCCCACAATGCCGCCCCGAATGATAACTTTTCGCCATCATACAGAAAGATATGCGCGTCAACGGCATCGCTGAGTTTCAATGCCGCCCGCAAAATGGAACTGAAAACCGTTTCCAGCGATGCCGGTTCGGACAAAGTTTCGGTAACAGTTTGAATGGCGCCCAATTCCAGTTGAAAAATACGGTTAATTTGCTTGCGCCGGATATTATCCACTGCCAGCGCAATAAACTTTCCGGCTGTGTTAATTAACACTATCACATCATCGGGGATGGGGTATTGCTCTGGCGAAAGCCACAGATTAATAAAACCCAACTGCGTGTCGTTGCTGGTTAATGGGATGCTCAACAGCGCCCCGGCGTTCAATTTGGCGGCACGGCGGCGGGTCAGCGGGTCGAGTTCCTGCCAATCGGCTATCACTATTGCCCGCTGCGACTGCAACTTCTGCCACACTGCACTTTCGTTTGTGCTCAGAACAGCGGGGCGGGGGAAATCGGCGACTCTGCCGCACATACCATGGCAGCGCAACCGCTGACTTTCTTTTAAATACAACCACAACTCGCCATCAGGCAACCGGAAAATCTTACCCAGTGATTCCAGTGCCACATCAATGAGTTCCGCCAACAAATCACACCCCATAACAACGTTGGCAAAATCTTCAATTTGGTAAATATCGGGTAATGTATGTTCCATAACGGACGTTTCCCATACGAAGATGTATATTTATTGCAACACGTTACGCAGGTGGCAATTTTTTACACACTTGGATTTTATCAAAACCTTGATTGCGAACACAAGTTATTGTAACAAAATTTTGCAATTTGTCACTTGTGGCAATCTGGGGTACAACTATCGGTGCAAGTTATCTTTCCACCGTTGTAAATTTAACTGCTTTGTGGTGGCAGTTTCCCCAACCGATTTTATCCAAAAAATTTGACAATATAGAAGGGATTACCAATATGACCGATGCGTACCAACCGCAATCCGAAAAAGAGTTGGAAAATCAGGAATGGCTGTATTCACTGGATTATGTGCTGCAAAATAGCGGCGCCAACCGGGTGAATGAACTGTTGCAACTGCTGGAAATTCACGCCCAATCAAAAGGGGTGGAAATTCCGTTTTCGGCGAACACGCCATACATCAACACCATCCCCGTGGAAAAACAAGCGCCGTTTCCCGGCAGCCGCGCCATCGAACGGCGCATCAAAAGCATCATCCGCTGGAATGCAATGGCGATGGTCGTCCGCGCCAACCGCGAAGAAGCCGGTATCGGCGGGCACATCTCGACATATGCTTCTGCCGCCACACTGTATGAAGTCGGGTTCAACCACTTTTTTCGCGCCCCCACCGCCGACCATCCCGGCGACCTGATTTATTTTCAGGGACACGCCTCGCCGGGCATTTACGCCCGCGCGTTTTTGGAAGGGCGGCTGTCGGTGGAAAAGTTGGAAAACTTCCGCCGCGAATTGCGTCCGCGTGGCGGACTGTCATCGTACCCCCACCCGTGGCTGATGCCCGATTTCTGGCAGTTCCCCACCGTTTCGATGGGGCTGGGACCCATTCAGGCTATCTATCAGGCGCGGTTTATGCGCTATTTGGAAGACCGCGGGCTGAGAAAACCATCGGACAGCAAAGTGTGGGCATTTCTGGGCGACGGCGAAACGGATGAGCCGGAGGCGCTCGGTGCTATCACGCTGGCGGCGCGCGAAAAACTGGACAATCTGATTTTC
Organism: Anaerolineae bacterium; assembly: GCA_027022125.1. Taxonomy (GTDB): domain Bacteria; phylum Chloroflexota; class Anaerolineae; order 4572-78; family 4572-78; genus JANTHQ01. Next base: position 3,626 of record JALVZI010000091.1, read on the forward strand.
GTCATCAACGCCAATTTGCAGCGTCTCGACGGACCGGTGCGCGGCAATGGGAAAATCATTCAGGAACTGGAAACGATTTTCCGCGGCGCAGGCTGGAATGTCATAAAAGTTATTTGGGGCAGCGATTGGGACCCGCTACTCGCCGCCGACACCGACGGTATTTTGGTAAAACGGATGAACGAAGTGGTAGACGGCGAATTTCAAAAATACACCGTCGCCGGCGGGGCATATACCCGCGAAAACTTTTTCGGCAAAGACCCGCGTCTGCTGGAAATGGTCAGCCATCTGACCGACGAGCAACTTTCCAAACTGGGGCGCGGCGGACACGACCCCGCCAAAGTTTACGCCGCATATAAAGCCGCCGTCGAACACAGCGGCAGTCCCACCGTCATTATCGCCAAAACGGTGAAAGGGTACGGCATGGGCGAAAGCGGCGAAGGGAAAAATATCACTCACCAGCAGAAAAAACTGAATGAAGACGAATTGGCGGCATTTCGGTCGCGGTTCGGCATTCCCATTTCCGATGAAGATGTCGCCAGCGCGCCCTTCTATCGCCCCGCAGACGATTCGCCGGAAATGCAGTATCTGCATCGCCAGCGCGAGCGGCTGGGCGGCTATCTGCCCGCGCGCCGCCCCACCGATGCTTTCCTCAACACCCCGTCCGAGAAATTGTTCAGCGAATTTTATGAAGGCACGGGCGAGCGCGCCGTTTCCACCACGATGGTTTTCGTCCGCATTTTGACCAAACTGCTGCGCGATAAAGATTTGGGCAAACTGATTGTGCCCATCGTGCCCGATGAAGCCCGCACTTTCGGGATGGAGGCGCTTTTCCGGCAGGCGGGCATTTATGCCCACAGCGGGCAACTGTATGAGCCGGTCGATTCGGATAGCCTGCTCTATTATAAAG
>JALVZI010000092.1 GCA_027022125.1 Anaerolineae bacterium
GTTCGACTTTCAATTCGGGGTCATCGCCAATCATATCCACCATTTCGGCTTCATCAATCACACCCTCCAAATTCGGCGGAATTTTAACCGCTGTGGGGGATGGCGGTGCAGGTGGCGGCGAAACGGTCGGCGGCGCTTCCACCACCGCCGGTGATTCCGGTTCAATCGGCGGGGGCGAAACTACCGGCGGGGCGGGCACGGGTTTTGACTTTGGCGCGGGGTGGCGTTCATATTCTTTCAGAATTTTCACCACCGTATCAATAATTTTCGAGGCATCTGCACTTTTGACCACCACTTCATCTGCCCCGGCTTCCAGCGCACGCCGCCGAGTTTCTTCCTGCTCATCCGCCGTGAACAGAATCAGGCGAGTGTTATCGTTGGCGGGGTCGGCGCGGAGTTTTTGGCACAATTCAATCCCCGATAGAATCGGCAGCATAAAATCAATCACTGCGGCGGGCGGTTTTTCCCGTTCGATGGTTTCCAGTCCTTCGCGCCCATTGGTTGCGGTGATGGGCACAAAACCCTGTCGCTGGAAAAGCCGCGCATACAGCCCCAAAATGGTCGGATTATCATCCACAATGACCAAACGTTTGTCCGTTCCGTCTGTTTCGGTTTTTCGTCCCCGTGCGCCCTCAACCATAAAAAGCATATCTCCGGCGCGCACTGCGGTGTCCGGGTCGGGCAGAATGGTGTCTTTCCCCTTTCGGCGCAACCCCAACACGTTGTGTTCCCACTCGGCAGTGATTTCACCGGTGGTTTTACCCGCAAACTCAGATTTTTCATCCACCGGAACCCATTTCGGTGTGGCAAAAAACGGGTCGGCGGTGGGCAGTTCCACATCTGCGCCGGAACCAACCAGTACCGCGTTGGCGATATTTTTCCCGGCAGAAATAAACGGGGTAATGACCTGATCTGCGCCCGCTCGCAGAATTTTCTTTTCTGATGAAAGTTCGTTGGCGCGGGAAACGATATACAGGGTGGGATTCAACTCGCGGGCGGTCAGCACCAAAAACAGGTTATCGGGGTCGGAATCGAGGAGCGCCAGCAAGCCTTTGGCGCGTTTAATGCCTGCTTGCAGCAAAATATCTTCACCGGTGGCATCGCCGTTCAGCCACAGGTATCCTTTTTTGCGCATTGTTTCGTTGGCGGTCGGGTCGTTGTCTATGATGACAAACGGGGCGCTGGCTTCGACCAAACTTTGCACTGCTCCGGTTCCCACCCGCCCAAAACCGCAAACGATGAAATGGTCTTTCAACTGCGAAAGTTTTTTTTGCAATTTTTTGGCTTCCATTCTTCCGCTCCATATTCCTTCAAATGCGCCAACGACCAGCACTTGCCCGGTGAGTGCCACGCCCAGAAAACCCATCAATATCAGCACGATGGAAAATATCCAACCGGTGTGTGATAGCGGTCTCACTTCGCCGTATCCCACGGTAGACATCGTGATGGCGGTCATATATGCGCCTTCCAGAAAGGTATAACCTTCCAGCAGCATATACCCGAAAGTGCCAAAAAAGAAGGCAAACAACAGGTATGCCATAACCCAGAGTAACCGGCGTTTGAGGGTATCGTAATTATCAGTCATTGCTCACAGCACAATTTTTCAGTGAACTTTCTGCCATTTTACAGCACAATTTACCACCATCAAATTTTTTATGGCGCTTGTGGCGACAATTGCCAATCGGCGGCATTCCAAGTGATGGTATCGTAAATATGCGGCGCGACCCCCTGCAAACGGTTGCTCAGCGCATAATAATCGGGAAATGCCAGCAGCGAGATGGTGGGCAGGTCGGTGTTCAGTGTATCGGCAAGTTGGCACAGCAATTTTTGCCGACGGCTATCGGAAATGGGGGTGTACAGTTCATCGAAAAGGTCTGCCAGCGCGGGGTTGCGATAGCGCGTCACATTCAATCCTGCTAGCGGGTCGTTTTGGGTGGGGATGGCGCGCGGGTCATACAAATCGTACAGATAATCGGTGGGGTCATTACCGAAAAACCCATCGTCCCACAAATCCAAATTGAAGTTTCCCCGCACTTCGATGCCGTTATCATCCCACGTGCCCCACAGTTGCACACCTTCTTTCGGTTTGGGGTGAATGTTGATACCCACATCATACACCATTTTTTCGATGGTGCGGTGTGCTTTCGCCAGTGCGGGACCAAATTCGGCATAATAGAAACTGTCAAATTCCAGCGGAGTGCCCTCTTCCGCAAATTGACAACCGTGGCATTCGCGTGTGCCGTCGCCGTCTTCATCCGTCCAACCGGCGGCAGAAAGCAGATTTTTCGCCTTTTGCGGGTCGAACCGGTACGGCTCGACGCGGCAACCCAACCGCGCCAATTCGCCGGTAACGGGCACGGCGCGGTTGTTGAACACATCTTCATTCAATTGCGGCACATTGATGGCGTATCGAATGGCTTGCCGCACGCGCACATCTGCCAAAAACGGATTGGGCTGGGTGGTGTCTGCCGTGCCGAACCGGCTCAGGTTGGGAACCAGTTGCAGCACAAATCGGGGCGGGTTGGTGGCGGCGATGGTGATACCGTCATCGTTTTCATACCGCGAAAGTTGGGGTTCTTCCACCCACAGGTCGAGTTGCGCTTCGTCGCGGCGCAGCATTTTTTCGCGCCGTTCCGCGTCCGCTTCCACCGTGAAAACCAACTGCCGCGCCAGCGGTCGGTCGGGAACCCAGTAATTGGGGTTCGGGTTGAAAACCAACCGCTCGCCGCGCGCCCATTCTGCCAGTACGAAAGGACCCGCGCTGACCGGATTTTCGTTGCAATCCCACGACAGCATTTGCGCCGGGTCGCCGCATTGATGCGCGGGGAAAATGCCGGTGCCTTCGCCGCCAAATTGCAGGCGATAGTTGGGATAAAATTCGCTATAATGCACAATTGCCGTCAAATCGTCGGGGGTGTCGATGGCGGTTATCAGGTCGAATCCGGGGGCGTAAATGCCGCTCTGCCGCAGCGATTGCCACGTAAAAACCACATCGGCGGCGGTGAGCGGCTCACCGTCGCTCCAGCGGATGCCGGGGCGGATGTGCCAGGTGACGGTCAGCCCGTCATCGCTCACGCCGCCATTTTCGGGGGTGGGCACTTCGGTTGCCAATTCAGGGTAGAATGTGCCGTCGGGGGCAATTTCTGCCAGCGCGCCGAACACCAACTCGCCGATGAGTTCCTCGTAGCCGGTATCGTTGATATAGGCGTTGAAACTGGGCGGGTCAATGGGGATGGGAATGGTGATGGCGTCGGGGTCAATATCCACCACCCGCGCCAGCGGTGGCAGCACGGTGGGTGTGGGGGTGGGTATCGGCGAAACTGCCCGCGATTGGCAGGCAGTCAAAAAAAGAACGAGCGCGGCAAAAGCCAGAAATTTTTGCATAAAAGTAATATCCGCACAACAAGATAGGGTTATTTTAGCGTGATGTTTCGGCTTGGGCAATTGCACGCAGATTGAAATAATGAACTTGCCTAAAAAAGAAAAATCAATACAATAGTGCCATAAAATTTTAGAGCCGTTAGCTCAATCGGTAGAGCATCTGCCTTTTAAGCAGAGGGTTTCGGGTTCGAGTCCCGGACGGCTCACCAAAACGCCCCGTCACACCGACGGGGCGTTTATGTTATGCGGTGCAAGATTCGTATTGGGTCAAAAGCACCTTCCCGCTCGGCAACTCGTAGGGGCGGCTCGCGAGCCGTCCCTACCTCTGTTACCGCAAATCAGATTCTCGGCTGTGTCACACCGGCTATAACGCGAGTGGTATTTTTCTGCTTTACGCTTCCGAAGAATCGTCGGGAGGAGTTGGTTCGGCATCGGCAATATCTTTTGTTCCTTCGGAAATAGCATTTACCAGTTTATTTTTGGCGCTTGCAGTTTTTTCGATGCCATCTACCATAGATTTTGTTACTTTTCCCGCCTGAATCATCATCTCTGCGGCAGTTTCTGCGCCGCCTGCCATCATTTCGATACTGCCCTTCATTCCTTCGCCCATTACTTTTGCACTGCCTTTCGCCATTCTTGCGCCGGTTTTTAGCCCTTTCCCGGCTAATTTTGGTGGAGCAGTTACGGCTTTTAACGGACTTTTGGGCGCATTCCCGACAATTTCCGCCGCTTCTGCCATTGTGCGACCAACATCGGTGGCGGTTTTTCGAGTTTCTTCAGCCATTTTTTTGGCGCGCTTTGCGCCTTTTCGAGCGGTTTTTGCCATTTTTTTGCCAACGTTTTTCGCGCCGCCAACCATTGTGCTGCCAAACGATGCCCCGCTTTGCGCCACATCAGTGGCGGCTTCCACACCGGTAGTAACAACTTTACCCGCGGCTTGCTCTGCCGCCGCCGATTTTGCTTTCACTTGCGCCATTAATTCAGCCGGAATGCGCAGTAATTTTTCGCCTCGTTTTTTCCGTTCAGCGTTCATTGTTTCATAAAGCCGCAAACGTTTCTCCGGTGAAAGTTTAGCGTTGGTGCTTTCTTTCAATTTTGCTTTCACTTGCTGAAAATTGTTTAACGCCGCACGGCACGAA
>JALVZI010000093.1 GCA_027022125.1 Anaerolineae bacterium
GGGTGGACATGCCTGTTTTGTCGAAACTGATGGGCGCGGTGAACTGCCGGATGTCGCCCTGAAAACCGCGATAGCGGATGTGGCTGGACATCATCGCGTCGGTGGTGCCGGATGTGTCCGGTTCGGTGACGGCGAAAAACGGCGCCAACTCAATGCGGCGCAACGCTTGCAGCGATTTGTCTACCGTTGCCACTTCGTTATCGGGCAGACGGTCGCTGCCGCCGTGACCGGGAAAATGTTTCGCCACGGTGGCGATGGTGCCGTTACTGCCATCGTGTACCCCGGCGATATATGCCCGTCCCATTTCGCCCACCCAAAACGGGTCGCCGCCGAAAGTGCGTGTGCCCATATCGCCGCGTCCGGTGGGATGCGGATTGTTCAGCACATCCAGCACGGGTCCCAGCAGCAGGTTGATGCCCATTGCCGCCAATTCCTGCCCGGCGACACGCCCCGCGTCGCGGGCGTTGGTGGTGTTCCACGTTGCGCCGATGGTCATTTGGCTGGGCAGCGGCGTCACCCCGCCGGTGATGCGGCTGTATGGGTAGCCGTCTCCTTCGTGGTCGATGGCAATAAACAGCGGAATGTTTTTGTTTGCCAGCGTTTGGGCTTGCAGTTTGTTGGTCAGTGCGGTGATTTGACGGGGGGTATTTTCATTATTGGTGAAATTGCTGTTGCTGGCTTGCAGCACCACCCCGCCGATTTTATAGTCGGTGAGCAGGGTGTAAATATCGCTGCCGGGGGAAACATCGCTGCCGACAAAGGGCACGATGAACAATTGCCCCACTTTTTCTGCCACCGTCATCGAGGCGAGCAGGTCTGCCACCGGGTCATCATCGGCGGGCGATTGTGCCAGCGCAACGGGCAGCAGCAGTTGCCACAGCAGGGCGGCAATCGCCAGCAAATGAACGAATTTGCGAGCGGGCGAATTTGCGAATAGGCGAATGAGTGAATCTGCGAATGGGCGAATTTGCGAATGGGCGAATTTGCGAATGAGCAATCTTTAATCTCCAATAACCAATCTCCAACCGATACTATACCTTATTTTTTGGAAAGTGGCGAAAGCGTTATTTCAATAGCAGAGAGTAACTCGGATGTGGAAGTTTTGCACTTTACCGATATTTGCCTGTGGTAAACGTGTTGCGTACTGCGTATTGCGTAATTTACGAAACACGCAACACGCAATACGCGGCTCGGTTGCAAAACTAGTGCAAAATCAAGCCGGATATTCGTTTGATATGTAGGGGCGACCCTTGTGGTCGCCCGGAACAGGGCAGCCACAAGGGACTGCCCCTACGATTTTTCAAGAGAATTGGGTTTATTGCCGACAATGTTTGTTGGTTTTGCACCAGGTTGTTGATTGACTCGTTTTCTTTCCCCTGAACAATTACAGCAGAGACTGAAAAACTTGCGCGCCGGGACCCGCCAGCAGTGCCAAAATGAAGAGTGTCAGCGCGATGCGCCAGAGGATAGATTTGGGTGAGAGAGCGGTTTTGGATGCCGGTAGCATAATCCCTCCATGGATGATAGTGGGAAAATGATACCACATTTCGCGGGGGTGTGCCGGATATGCCGGCAACAAAAAACCAACGACCCGGTCGTTGGCAAAATGACGGTTTGGCGTCAGATTCAAATGCAACACAGATTGTGCGAATTACGCAGATGATACAGATAAACGCGGAGTTTTTCTGGTCTTTTCAGGAAAATCGCAGATAAAGGTATCTATTCAACCATAGATTAAATGGAACACAGATGACGCAGATAATGCGGATGAACGCAGATTTTAAACGTTATTTTGTATCTACGCAGGGGGGTGGAAAAACATAGAGGCAGCTCGCGAGCCGCCCCTACTCAGGATGAAATCGGTAGGAAAACACGCATTTCGAGCGATCCCGTAGAGACGCCCAATTTGGGCGTCTCTACTTGCCCTAACCTTCCTTTCTGAAAGGATTTTAAATGTCATTCCGGAATCCACAGCAAAAAATCGTGGATTCCCACTTTCACGGGAATGACAATGAACTTGTTGAAACTTTTTGTATAACTGCATTTAAGCCACGAATTTCCACAAATTTCACGGATTTTTAATGTCATTCCGGAATTTCCCGCAGGGAAATATCCGGAATCCACAGCAAAAAATAGTGGATTCCCGCTTTCGCGGGAATGACATGCGCTTCTTTTTCGATTATACATCTCGGGGTATATCGCAATTATAGGTTTTTTGAGTTTTGTCAGTCAATCAGCTGCGTAACATCAGTTATAGGTGCGAGTGTTTTTCGCTTTTAAAGGTTTTTGCTATACTACCTTTTGTGACCAAACAATTATCGTCAAAGGAGCAGGTAGGATGAACTATCGCCGTTTAGGACGAGCCGGGTTAAGAGTCAGTGAATTGTCGCTGGGATTTTGGGTGACGTACGGGTATCAAGTGGGGCTGGATGTTGCCAAATCGTGTGTTTCTGCTGCGCTGGAGCATGGTGTCAATTATTTCGATAATGCCGATATTTACGGCAAATCGGAAGCGGAAAAGGTGATGGGGGCTATCATCAAAGACTTTGACCGCTCGAAATTGGTGTTGTCCAGCAAGGTGTATTTTCCGATGAGCGACGACCCCAACGACCGCGGGCTGTCGCGCAAGCATATAATGGAATCGGTACACAAAACACTCAAACGGCTGGGCACGGATTATTTGGATTTGTATTTTTGCCACCGTTACGATTACGAATCGCCGCTGGATGAGACTGTGCGCGCGATGAGTGATTTGGTTCAGCAGGGGAAGGTGCTCTATTGGGGCGTGTCGGAGTGGCGCGCGGGGCAGATTACCAATACTTACCGCATCGCCGAAAAATGGGGCTTGTACCCGCCGCAGGTGGAACAACCGCAGTACAATATGTTCCACCGCCATCGGGTGGAAAATGAACTCGCGCCGAATGTGGACGATTTGGGCTACGGGCTGGTGGTGTGGAGTCCGCTGGCATCGGGTATTTTGACGGGCAAATATAACGATGGCATTCCCGCAGGCAGCCGGATGAGTATGGAAAGTATGAATTGGCTGCAAAAGTATCTCACACAGGAGAAAATAGAAAAAGTCCGCAATCTTTCGGCGGTGGCGGATGAACTGGGATGCTCGATGGCGCAATTGGCGATTGCATGGCTGCTGCGAATACCGCAGGTCAGCAGTGTCATCACCGGCGCTAGCCGCCCGGAGCAGGTTCACGAAAATATGAAAGCGCTGGATGTGCTGCCGAAATTGACGCCGGATGTACTCGACCACATCGAGGAAATTTTGCAAAACGACCCGAATGCGGAAGGGTTTATATAGCGTGTGGTGATAGAACGGTAAATTGACAACATTCTTGCTGTGTGGTAAACTTTGGGTGCCTTAATGGCAACAATACAGGCTGGTTATGTTTGGCGAGAGAGACTCGGTTTGAGCGCCGAAGGGGCAAGTTGGCGGGTATTCCCGTTAGCCGCCAACGACACTCTCAGGCAAAAGTATCGTCAAATTACAGCACCTCTGGAGAGTTCTGTGCGGAAGCGACAGGCACCGACGGGGCAACTTTCACCTTCGGGGTGAGGTGAATCTCTCAGGTTCAGGACAGAGTAAACGGGCGTTCTATCGGGACGCTCGTTTTTTGTTTTGTAGCTGGCACCCCCTCCCTAACCCTCCCCCTGCAAGGGGGAGGGAATTTCCCCCCTCCCTCAAAGGGAGGGGGCAGGGGGAGGGTGGTTCCAAAAACTTGCCCAATCACGCCCATAGGAGAAATAGTATGTCAGACGAAACACTGAAACGAACCAATCTATATGAATGGCATGTGGCACACGGCGGGCGGATGGTTCCGTTTGCCGGGTGGGAAATGCCGGTGCAGTACCCCACCGGTCCCACTGAAGAGCATCACGCCACCCGCAACGCCGCCGGTCTGTTCGATATTGACCATATGGCGCAATTTTCTGTCAACGGGGCGGATGCCGAAGCCTACCTGAACCATATGACCTCTTGGGATACCACCCTGATGCAGGTGAACGATGCCCATTATGCGCTGCTCTGTTATGCCGATGGCACAATTGTGGATGACATCTATCTGTATCGCCTGCCGAACCGCTGGTTTGTGGCGCTGAACGCTTCCAACCGAGAGAAAGACCTGAAATGGATGCAGGCACACACTGCCGGTTTCGATGTGACCGTGACCGATGTTTCTGATGAAACCTATATGCTGGCGCTGCAAGGTCCCAAAGCGATTGAGATTCTGCAAAAAGTGACCGATGTTTCGATGGCAAGTGTTCCCCGTTTCACCGTTGCGGAAGGAAACGTGGCGGGCATTCCGACGCTCATCAGCCGCACGGGGTACACCGGCGAAGACGGCGTGGAACTCTTTTTCGATGCTTCCCGCGCGGTAGAAATGTGGGAAACCCTGCTGAAAGTCGGCGAACCGCTGGGGTTGAAACCGGTCGGGCTGGCGGCGCGAGATAGCCTGCGTTTTGAACCGAGTTTTCCGCTGTACGGGCACGAAATTTCCG
>JALVZI010000094.1 GCA_027022125.1 Anaerolineae bacterium
CGTTGTGATACGGTTTGCCCGTACGCCGATTCCAGACCACGGTGGTTTCGCGCTGGTTGGTGATGCCCACCGCGGCGATGTCGGCGGCAGTGGCGCGGGCGGCTTTCAGTGCGCCGCGAATGACCGCCTGCGTGCGTTCCCAGATTTCCAGCGGGTCGTGTTCCACCCAGCCGGGGCGCGGATAAATTTGCTCGTGTTCCAGTTGGTGCATGCCGACCGGCTCACCCGCGTGGTTGAAGAGCATACAGCGGGTGCTGGTTGTTCCTTGGTCAATAGCGGCGATAAGTTTGGGCATGGGGTACTCCGTGAGGGTTTATGGTTCAATGTTCAAAGTTCAAGGTTGCAAGGTGGTAATCATTCGCTATTCGCTATTCGTCACTCGCTATTTGTTCTCACTTTTACCACCGCCAGCAGGGCAATCATCCCCGCGCCGAAGATGGCGAGCGCCGCGCCCACGCCGAATGCGTCTGCCAGCGCGCCGAGAATCGGGGCGAGAATCGCCATCAGAATGGTAGCCAATTGCGATTCCACCGATAGCCCGGATGCCATCACTTTGGAGGCGATTTGGTCGCTGATATAGCCGACATTCATCGGGCGGCGCAGGTTTTGCAAAATGTAAAATCCCAAAAATACGACTATAGATATGATAGCCCACTGTTTCCACGCGGCAAATCCGGCTATCAGCAGAAAAATGCCGCCGAGCAGAAATGTGCCGTTGATGGCGCGCCCCAAATTGCCGAAACGGCGGCTAAAACGGGCGGCGTTCCGCGAAGCGTAACTGGTGAGCAGATAGATGACAAAATAGACCACGCCAATCACCACTGCCGAACGGCGGGTATCATCCAGCGAAACGAAGAGCGGCAGTGCCAGCGCATACGCCTGCAAAATCGGTTGCAGGTAATCTTTGGTGCTTTTGAAAAAACCCATAAAGCCTGCGCTGTTGCCGATGGCGCGCAGGGCGTCGCTGTGTTTGAACATCGCGCCGAATGCCGCCAGCGTTTCTTTTGTCTGCGCGGATAAACTTGCCCGCGAGCGGTCGCGGGGGGTGTCCGGCAACCCGTCCAGCCATTTCGGATAGGTCATCAGATTGAACAAATCGAGCACATATGGGATGGTCGCCGCCAAAAACATATAGCGATAGTTCCCCGTGTAAAAGACAATCGCTGCTGCGATGAGCGAATTTACCGCCGAACCCATCTGCGATGCGCTGCGGGTGTAGCCGTAATAATCCACCTTTAGGTGGGTGAGGTTGTTCCGTTTCAGATATTCCAAAATGAGTGCCTTGTGCGTGCCGGAACGGAACGCCTCGCCCGCGCCGAAAAATATCATCGCCAGCGCAAAAAGGTAGAAGTTGGAAAAGGCGTAAAAAATGATGAACGCCACAATATACGCCACAAACGCCATCACCATCGATTTTCGCCGCCCGAAAATATCGGCGAAAACGCCGGTGGGGATTTCCAGCACGTTGGTGGCAATATCGCGGATGGCGTATAGCAGCCCAATTTGCGTGAACGACTGCCCCGCGTCTCGCAACAGCAAAACCAGAAACGGCTCGAAAAAACGCAGGTTTTTCAAAAAACCATACGCCGAAAAGCGATAGAACATCACATCTTTTTTGAAGGGGGTCTCCATAAGGTTACGTTTCCGGTTTTCGGTTTTTATGTTTCACGTTGAAAGTTTGTTTTTCGATGAATATAGTGAATGCTGAAGTTGTATGCTTTCATATATTCTCATCCTCAGGTGGAGACGATATTTCTGTTTTGCTTTTGCCCAAGTACTCGAGTGTGCCCATACCAAACCTTACAGGAATGGCAAACCATAAGGGAATTATAATCAAGAAGAAGAGTGGTAATACACATAAAACAACGAACAAACTTGCAACAATACTCCAATCATATGATGTGGCAGGCCATATACGTTGTGGTGTTGTTGTATCGGTGCTGAGTCTGCTGGACACAGGTATGTTATGGTAAACGGTCATCGGTTCGGATGATGTGTCATCTGCGCTATATACCATTAGTGCTGTGACTATTGCCATTGATATGACGAACAGCACCCAGCGGGTAATCCTTTTTGACACTAGATTCTTAAACATCCATATTCCTACTTTTCTCTGTGTCTCCGCGTTTCTGTGGTTCGATTTCTCATCTTTTGTCAGTGGGCAATAGCCCGACAATTAAGACCGGATAATGCAGTAGCAAAGTAGCAAAGTAGCAAGGTAGCAGGGTTGCCGGCGTATTTCGTATTACGTGACTTTACGGAACACGCAATACGAAATACGCTTCACGAATCACCAATCACCAATCACCAATCTCCAATCTCCTCATGCGAAAATCGCCATCACCCCATCCGACCATGCCAGCAGTTGCTCATCCGCGCCGAACAGCCCGACCAGTTGCACGCCGAGCGGCAATCCGTTGGGCGCGACGCCCGCCGGCACGTTCACCGATGGCAAGCCCGATTGCGTCCACGGCAGGTTCATTTTCGGGTTGCCCGTCGCGCCGATGCCTTCCGGCGCGGGTCCCGGTGCAGAGGGCGCCACCCACAAGTCAATCCCTTCGGCTTTCATCTGCGCCTGAATATCGGCACGGAATTGCAGTTGCGCTTTGCGATACGCCGCCAGCGCATCGTCGCTCACCGCCAACCCTTCTTCAATCAGTCCGGCAGTGCGCGGGCGATAGAGGTCTTTATATTTCGGATAGAGTTCGGCGTGTTCGCGCGCCATTTCTACCGCCATCAATTTCTGATGGCGGTGGGCGATGGTTTCAATATCCAACAGCGCGGGAATCCGTTTGATGGTATATCCGGCGAGTTCCATTTTCGCCAAATGAGTTTCAAACGCCGAAAGCGCTTCCGGTTCGGCTTGTTTGAGATAGGGTCCTTCCGGCACGCCGAGCACGGGTTTGCGGTCGGCGGTGGCGGGCTGCCAATTTTCGCACACAATGGATGCCGCCAGTTGCATGCCCGCCACATCCTGCGTGAACAGCCCCACATGGTCGAGTGAGCGCGACACATACAGCACCCCTTCGGAATTGATGCGTCCATAAGTCGGTTTGAACCCGAACACACCGCAGAACGCCGCCGGTCGCACCACCGAGCCGATGGTCTGCGTACCGGATGCCAGCGGAACGAGTCCTGCTGCCACGCTTGCCGCCGAACCACTGCTGGAGCCGCCGGGCGTGTGTTCCAGATTGTGCGGGTTGCGGGTGGGTCCCGGCGCAAAATAGGCAAATTCGGTGGTGACGGTTTTGCCCAGCACAATTGCGCCTGCGTTTTTAAATTGGGTGATATACGGCGCTTCTTTACCCGTCAGTTCATCGGCGGGCAATTGCGACCCTGCTTGTGTGGGCAGTCCGGCAACGTGGAAAATATCTTTCACGCCGAAAGGCACACCGAACAGCGGCGGGCGGTCATCGGGGTTGGGATATTTTTCTTCCAGCGCGGCAACTTCCGCCATCACCCGTTCGCGCCGACCGGGTTCTGGCACAAAAGCCTGCACTTGGCTGTCAACCGTGTCCAGCATTTCAAAAACGTGTTCATAAAAATCTTTCAGTGAGATTTTACCGCTGCGCAAATCGGCGGCAAGGGGAGCAAGAGGGTTTTTGTTGACCAGTGACATGATGTTTCTCCTTTTTTGAATTTGCGAATGAGCGAATGAGCGAATCTGCGAATGGGCGATTCAACGATTCAGCGAATGACAAATGACCAATGACCAATGACAAATGACCAATCACTCTATCGGGTTATTTCAAACGAATTTTCAGCGACGGTAGTACCTGCCACACGCAGTTCCACGCGATATGTGCCCAGTCCTACCGGTTTGATGAATGCAAATGAGCGGTCGGTGGTTCCCCACTCCCAAACATAATCATTGCGAATCAATTCCACATCCTGATAATACCAGATGACAGAAAATGGCAGTCCGTTTTTCATACCGCTGTATGGAAAAACCGCGTAAATCCGTTCCGGCAGGGTGTTGAAAGTTTCGGCGGGGTCGATGGCTTCGCGGCGGTCGGAAACTTTCAGCGCAAACGAAATGGGTCCCATCGAGAGATTTGCGGGCAGTGGCGTACCGTTAGCGGCGATGCGCGGTGTCGGCGACGGCGGTGTGTCGGTGGGGGTGGCAGTCGGTTGCGGGGTGATGATGGTGCTCACGCCGACGATGGTCGGAGCGGCGGGCGCCGGGTTCGGCGGGATGGGGGTGGCAGTGGCAGTGGGGATGGCGGTCGGAGCGGCGGAAATTTCGGCGCGAGCCTGCTCGGTGGCGGCGCGCGCCCGCAGAATATTTTCCGGTTGGCGTTGGGTTGCCGCCCATCCGCCGATGGCAGTCGCGGCGAGCACGGCGAAAATGCCTGCCGCCAGCAGCGCACGTTTGGCGCGCAGGGTTTCCGTTTCTTTTACCACCGGAAAAATAGTGATGCGCCGTTCACGCAGCGAGCGCATCGCCGTGATAATGGCTATCACTGTCGCGCCGACAAACAGCGCCGAGACAATGAGCAAAACCAGT
>JALVZI010000095.1 GCA_027022125.1 Anaerolineae bacterium
TTGAACCCTGATTGACTGACAAATCTTTTTTTGATACCGATTTTGCGGATTTTCTTCGATTATGTTATGGAAAATTTCGGTTTGATAGAAAATCTGCCACAAATTTTCACAAATTTCACGGACTTTAAATGTCATTCCGGAATTTCCCGCAGGGAAATATCCGGAATCCACAGCAAGAAACAGTGGATTCCCGCTTTCGCGGGAATGACATGCGTTTCCTTTTTCGACCATACACCACAGGATAACACGGTTTTCGAGTTTTGTCAGTCAATCAGGGTTCAAAGTTCAAGGTTCACGCAATACGAAATACGCAATACGCCTCACGTTTCACGTTTCACGTCATCACGCATCACGCAACACGAATCTCCAATCGCCAATCTCCAATCTCCATTCGCAGATTCGCCCATTGATTTATGTCAAATTGCACGCGCAAATTGTACGACTAGACATATTATGTTATAATAAACGGGAAATGTACCGTATTGAAACAAACGGAGTTTCCAAATGACAGAAAAAACGATTGAAATTCAGCGAAAAATGTTGGGCGTGCTGATGCGAAACGCACGTCAGCGGGTCGGACTGACCGTGCCCGAAACGGCGTCGCTGTTGGGGCTGGATGCGGACACACTCACCGCGTATGAGTTGGGCAAAGCCGAAGCCGGACTGCCCACACTGGAAGCGCTGGCGGAAATCTGCCGTGTGCCGGTCAGTTACTTTTGGGCGGATGACGCCCTGCCCGACCCCACCCCGCGCACCGATGCCCCGCACGGCATTACCCTGCGCCGCAAAATGCTCGGCGTGTTGCTGGCACAAGCCCGCCGACAGGCGGATGTTTCGGCGGAAGACGCGGCGCAAGCCATCGGCGTTTCGGCGGATGCGCTCGCGGAAATGGAACTCGGCAAAGCGGATGTGCCGTTCAGCCAACTGAAAACCTTACTGGCGCTGTACAAAATGCCGCTGGATGAATTGCTGGCGGAAGTTGACATCCCCGTTGAAACAAACGGCAAAACCGAACCCGCTCCCGCCTCGCAGGAAACCTTCAACACAGCGGAACTGGCGCACTTTCCCCCCGATGTGCAGGAATTTCTCGCCGACCCGACCAACATTTTATATGTGAAATTGGCGATGAAACTGCACAATCTTTCGGCGGACAATCTGCGCGCGCTGGCAGAAGGCATTTTGGAAATTACATATTGAAATGAAGGCATGGTTCATTTTGGCAAACAATCATCTTTTAAGCGTCTGTTGCCAATGTGGAACAGGAAACAAGGTTGCAGGGTAGCAGGGTTGCAAAGTAGCAAGTTTCACGTTTCACGCATCACGTTTCACGAAAGTTGTTGGCAAAAGCGTAAAATTTGCAAAAATGAATTCGGTGTCAATGACACCATACCGAAGTGAGAAACTATGGAAAATCTGGATAAACTTCAAAAAGAAGGTGTGGACGCTTTTCGGGCGGGAAATTACGAGTTGGCGGAAGAGAAGTTTCTGGCGTTGATTGACGCCGCCACCGCCGCGAATGACTCCGCCAAAGTCGCCGAAGCGCACAACGACCTCGGTGTGGTGCGCAAACAGTTGGGCGATATTGACGGCGCGCTGATTGCGCTCGATTTCGCACTGGATTATTACCAATCGGTGGACGATGAACGCGGCGAAGCGCAAGTGCTGGGGAATTTCGGTATGGTGGAAGAAGCCGCCGGAAAATACGAAGACGCCATCCAGAGTTATTTGGACAGCGCCGCTATTTTTGAAGAGTTGGGCGATTCGGAAATGGCGATGTATTCATGGCAGGCGCTCAGCCGTCTGCGGTTGAAAAACAAAGACTGGATTAACGCCATCGCCGCGTATGAAGAAGGTATCGCCCGCCTGCCCGACAGTTCCATCAAAAAGAAAATCGTGCAAACCCTGCTGAAAACTCCGCAAAAGTTACTGGGGCGGTAACGATACAGACCAAAATTCGTAGGGGCGGCTCGTGAGCCGCCCCTGTTGTTTATATCCCCTACTTCTCTTCTTCCTCTTTTTTGTGGGCGTCAATAATACCCTGCACCAAATGCGACGGCACGCTCTGGTAATGCGACAATTTCTGCTCGTACACGCCGCGTCCCTGCGTGATGGAGCGCAAATCAGTGCCGTACCGCTGAATTTCCGCCAGCGGAACCAGCGCGGTGATGATGGTATCGCCTTTCAACTGCTCCATCCCCTGCACCTGCCCGCGTTTGGTGGTCAAATCGCTGATGACATCGCCGGTAAATTCTTCCGGCACGGTGACGCGAATTTCCATCACCGGTTCCAGCACCACCGGACCGGCTGCCATAAAGGCAATTTTGAACGCCTCGCGTCCGGCAATTTGGAAAGCGATGTCTTTCGAGTCAACCGGATGTTCCTTCCCGTCCACAGCCACCGCGCGGATATCCACAATGGGCGAACCGACCAAAATGCCCTGCGCCATCACCTGTTTGATACCTTTTTCTACCGAAGGCAGGAACACGCTGGAGACCGCCCCGCCGAAAATTTCACTCTTGAATTCAAAATCGCCGCCGCGTTCCAGCGGTTCGAGCCGCAGTTCAATTTCGCCGAATTGCCCCGCGCCGCCCGTCTGTTTTTTATGCCGGTAGCGACCGCTGGCAGTTTTGGTAATCGTTTCCTGATACGGCACTTTGGGAATGGTGGTTTCGATGTTCAGCCCGTATTTGTCCGACATACGTTTGACCGCCACATTGATGTGCGTTTCGCCCATCCCTTCCAGCAGATATTCGCGCGTACGCGGTTCGTTGCGGGCGTTGAGTGTGGGGTCGGCGGCGGTGAGCCGCTGTATGGTGGGACCCAATTTCGCCGTGTCCGACTGCGTTTTGGGGTGAACAGCCACCGCGTACAGCGGTTCGGGATATTCCACCGGCAATGCCTGATAATTGTCGCCTTTTTTGCACAGGGTATCGCCGGTTTTGGTGTGGCTCAATTTCACCACCGCACCGATGTCTCCGGCGACAACTTCATCCACCGGCAATTGGTCTTTGCCGCGCGGCAAAAATAGCGACCCGATGCGCTCTTCGGCTTCGGCGCGGGTGTTGTACAGCCGGGTATCGGATTTCATTGTCCCCGAAAGTACACGGAAGTAACTCACCGTGCCGTATTGGTCATCAACCGTTTTGAAGACCCGTGCCACCGTTGGACCGTCCGCTTTCACTTCCAGTTCGACTTCCTCTTCGCCTTTCAGCACGGGGACGGTCGGTGCGGGGGCGGGCAAATTGTGAATCACATTATACATGAATGACCGTACTGCCACATTTGCCGTCGCCGAGCCGCAGAAAACCGGCACCAGATTGCCGTTTTTCAATCCCTGCTGCAACCCGAAGGCAATATCGTCATCGGTCAATTCTTCGCCGTCGAAATACTTCATCATCAGGTCGTCATCCCCTTCGGCGGCGGCTTCAATCAATTCGGTGCGGAATTCTTCAATTTCATCCGCCATCTCATCGGGGGCAGTGCCGAGGTCGGCATCAACGCCTTTGTACGCTTGCAGCGTGACCAAATCCACAATCCCCACAAAATGTTCCCCTTCGCGGATGGGAAGTTGCATCGGCACAAATGTGGCATCAAATTTACTGCGGAGTTCATCCAACACGCGGCGGTAACTGGCGTTGTCTCTGTCCATTTTGTTGATGAACACCGCGCGCGGTTTATTCATCGCTACGGCGCGTTTCCATGCCAGCATCGTGCCGACTTCCACGCCGGAAGAACCATCAAGCACCATTACCGCCACATCGGCGGCAGACAGGCTGCTGATAACTTCGCCCACAAAATCGAGATATCCCGGCGCATCAATCACGTTAATTTTGTGGTCTTTCCATTCCACCGGCGCAACGGCGGCATTGATGGAAATAGTGCGGCGAATTTCCTCTTCGTCGAAATCGGTGACAGTATTCCCTTCTTCCACTTTCCCCAAGCGATTGATTGCCCCGGCATTGAAAAGCATCGCTTCTGTCAGCGAAGTTTTGCCGGAGCCACTATGTCCCAGCAGCGCGATATTGCGAATCTGTTCGGTTTGATAGACTTTGGTCATTCATAACTCCTTTGTTTGATTCGATTTGGCAGGGAGCACGACACACACATCACCTCCCCGAATGAACACATTTATGTGCGAACGCAGATTGCACGGATCATACAGATTGTCACTGATTTTCATTTCTATCTGTGTTCATCCGTTCAATCTGTGTTATCTGTGTTCAATTTTTGTCAGGCAGTTTAAAATATTTGTCCAAAGTGAAAATTGACTCCCTACTATTTCACAAGTGCCAATTTTAACGTAATAATGGAAGATTGTCAAAGCCATTTCAGCATGGTACACTAGCGAAAAATTACGGTGATGTTATCTCCAAAGGAGCAGATATTATGGCGACGTTTGTCCCGGAACCATTCCGCATTAAATCTGTGGAACCCATCAAGCAGACCACCCGCGCCGAGCGCGAAATTTTTTTGCAGGAAGCGGGTTACAATATTTT
>JALVZI010000096.1 GCA_027022125.1 Anaerolineae bacterium
GCGCGGTCGGGGATGGTGGTTTTGGGGACGGGGGCGGGCAGCAACACACCGCTATTTCGGTTTTGCAGTTTGCCCGACAGCACAAATGGCGAACCACCGCCGCCCACCGACAATTTTTGTATCGGTGCGGGAGCGTTTTCGGCGGGCAGTGTCACATCGGCGTGCAACTGTTTCGCCGAAATGCGGATGCCGCCCAGCACGGTGGCGGCTATCATCAGCGCGATAACCACAATATGGCTGCCGACACGGGTTGCGTTTTGGGGCTGTTTCAGTTGAGTTTGGATGGATTCCCAAAGGCGAAGGATTTTTTGCGGTGTCGGGGCGCTGAATGCGGTTGAATTTTTTACCAGTGGTTTTTGCATACGAAAGTGCTCTTCAAAAAAAGAGAGTTGGCATATCATAGCCAACCCTCTTTCGGATGTCAAATTGCGCAGCGCGGCAATAGGCAATTTGGCGTAATTTACAGCACGTCTTTATGCAGCGTGTCCAAAAATTCTTCGTTGTTTCGGGTTTTCGCCATTCGAGACAAAATGAGTTCGGTGGCTTCCGGTCCGCCGCCGAGCGCGTTTATCATCCGGCGCAGCGTCCAAACGCGGTTGAGCGTTTTTTCGTCGTGCAGCAATTCTTCGCGGCGTGTGCCGGAGCGTTCCACATCGAAAGCGGGGAAAACGCGCCGTTCCTGCAATTTTCGGCTCAGGTGGAGTTCCATATTCCCCGTGCCTTTGAATTCCTCATAAATCACATCGTCCATCCGGCTGCCGGTATCAACCAAACAGGTGGCGATGATGGTCAGGCTGCCGCCTTCTTCCAAATTACGGGCGGAACCGAAAAATCGTTTGGGCGGGTAAAGCGCGGCGGGGTCGATACCGCCGGAGAGTGTGCGCCCGCTGGGGGGAACGACCATATTGTATGCGCGAGTCAGCCGGGTGATGGAATCCATCAGAATGACCACATCGCGCCCGCCTTCAACCAGTCGTTTGGCGCGAGCCAGTGCCATTTCTGCAACGCGGGTTTGGTTGCTTTCCGGCTCGTCAAAGGTAGCTGCCATCACTTCCGCGTCCACTGAACGATCCATATCGGTCACTTCTTCCGGGCGTTCGCCGATGAGCACCACCATCAAATGGAGGTCGGAATAGTTGGCGGAAATGCCGTTGGCAATTTGTTTCAGCACGGTGGTTTTACCGGCTTTCGGCGGCGAAACAATCAGCCCGCGCTGCCCGCGTCCGATGGGCGCCAGCAGGTCGAGCATCCGTGTGCCGAGAATGTTCGGTTTGGTTTCCAGTTTCAGTTGTTCATCGGGATAAATGGGGGTCAAACGTTCAAACGTGGGTCGGCGTTTGGCAACTTCCGGGTCAAGCCCGTTGATGGCTTCCACCCGCAGCAAGCCGTAGTATTTTTCAGTCTCTTTCGGCGGGCGAATGTGTCCCAGCACCATATCGCCGGTGCGCAGCCCAAAACGCCGAATCTGGCTTTGGGAAACGTACACATCTTCGGGTCCGGGCAGCAGGTCGTTGGAGCGCAAAAAGCCAATGCCATCCTGCACAATTTCCAGCACACCGCCGCCAAAAATCAACCCTTGTTTTTCGGCTTGGGCGCGCAGAATCTGTTTAATTAACTCGCTTTTTTTCAAGCGGCTGTAACCGGGGATTTCGTAATCTTTGGCGATGGCGCGCAGGTCGTGGAGTGTCTTTTCTTCCAGTTCTCCGATATTCAAATTAAGTTTTTGCGGTGTATCGTGAGAATGGTTTTCAACATCGGGGCGTGTTTCTTTTTTCATTATAGAACCTTCTTAAATATTCTTTTGTTCAAATAGTGGTTTGATAAATTTCATAAATGATGTGCAGCAGGCGTTGCCGCAACGGTTGCTTGCAATTGCAGGAGAAAACAACGTGTTTGGCTGACAGTTGTTTTGGTATCGGGAATTTTTACAGAGGTAATCAAATTGTCAATGGGTGTGGTTGCGTTGGCAACTTATCTTGCGTGTGGAGCAAAATTCACGGTGATTATATCACTTTCCCCACAGTGCGTCAAACCGCCATTTTATCATTTTGGAAAAATGCTGAAATCTGATACTATAATGCCATAAAAGATTTGCTGAATTTTCAGAAAACAGAGGAGAATACTATGGCTAACGGTAATGGCGCTCGAAAGCTTCCGGGTCAGTTGGTGACCATCGAACGGCATATTTTGGAACGGCAAAAATTGCATCCCGATGCCACCGGCGATTTGACGCGCATTTTGCAGGATATTGCACTGGCGGGCAAATTGATTGCCAGCCACACCACCCAAGCCGGGTTGGCGGAAGTGCTCGGCACAACCAACGAAATTAACGTGCAGGGTGAGGAAGTCCAAAAATTGGACGAAATCTCGAATGACATCCTGTTTCGGCTGAATGACCATACCGGGCGACTGGCGGCGATGGTCTCGGAGGAAGCCAGCGACATTCTGCACATCCCCGACAAATATCCCACCGGAAAATACGTTTTATCTTTCGACCCGCTTGACGGCTCATCGAATATTGACTATAACGTCAGTGTGGGCACGATTTTCGCCATCCACCGGCGAAAATCCCCCATTGGCGAGCGCGGTACGCTGGAAGATTGCACCCAAAAAGGGCGCGATATTGTTGCCGCCGGCTATATTCTGTACGGTTCCAGCACGATGTTTGTCTATTCGGCGGGGCATAGCGTGAACGGTTTCACCCTCGACCCGCAAATTGGCGAGTTCATCCTCTCGCATCCCGACATCAAAATTCCCGCCAAACCGAAGTATTTCAGCGCGAACTTGGGTTATCAGCAGCACTGGAGTCCCGGTGTGCAGAAATTTACCGGTTGGGTGCAGGGTGAAGACGGCGGTCCCGAACTCGGCTTGCGGTATATCGGCTCGATGGTGGCGGATTTCCACCGCACCCTGCTCAGCGGCGGCATTTTCTATTATCCAGCGAATATCCACGATAAAAAACGCCCCAACGGCAAATTACGTTTGCTGTATGAAGTGAATCCGCTATCATTTATTATGGAACAGGCGGGCGGCGCGGCATCGGACGGGCATCAATCGCCGCTGGATATTCAGCCGAACGGATTGCACCACCGCACCCCGTTTTTTGTGGGCAACAAAGAACTCGTCGCACAGGCAGAAAAGTTTATCGAACAATATGGATAGATGGTTGATTGGAGATTAGGGCGTGTTGACGTTTTGTTTTCAGTGGGAAAAACGCATCCTGAGTAGCGGTTCACGCAGTGAACCGCGTATCGAAGGGCGTTTTTCCCTGCCGATTTTCACCCTTCGATATGCCCTGCGGGCTACTCAGGATGAAAAATCGGCAAACGTCAACAGAACCTAGCAATTTCAATAACCAATCTCCAATAACCAATCTCAAACCACCCAAAAGGAGACTTTATGACTTCACCCTTGCACCAATTAACAGCACTCGGACAATCAATCTGGTATGATAACATTCAGCGCAGTTTGCTGGAAAATGGCGGGCTGGCAAAAATGATTGCCGAAGACGCCATCACCGGGTTGACCTCCAACCCCAGCATTTTTAATAATGCCATCTCCAAAAGCAGCGATTACGATGCCGCACTGAAAACTCTACTGGCGGAAAATCCCACTGCGGATGTGAAAACGCTGTACGAATCGCTGGCAATCAGTGATATTCAAGCCGCCGCCGACCTGATGCGCCCGGTGTACGACCGCACCGACGGCGCGGATGGGTATGTCAGTTTGGAGGTTGCGCCCACGCTGGCAGACGACACCGACGGCACCATCGCCGAGGCGCGGCGGCTGTTTGCCACCGTCAATCGCCCCAATTTGATGATAAAAGTGCCCGCCACCCCCGCGGGATTGCCCGCCATCACCGCACTCATTGGCGAAGGGATAAACGTCAACGTGACGCTGATGTTCAGTTTGCGGCATTATGATGCGGTGTCAGCGGCGTATCTCGCCGGGTTGGAGAAACTGGCGGCATCCGGCGGCGATGTGCGCCGAGTGGCATCGGTGGCATCGTTTTTTGTCAGCCGGGTGGATACCATTTTCGACAAAGCGCTGGAAACCATCGGCACGGCGGAGGCGCTGGCGCTGCGCGGCAAAATGGGCGTGGCGAATGCCAAAGCCGCCTATCGCCGTTTCCGGCAGGTTTTCGGCGGGGAGCGATTCGCCGCGCTGAAAGCACGCGGCGCGCGGGTGCAGCGTCCGCTGTGGGCGAGCACCAGCACCAAAAATCCCGCTTATTCCGATGTGCTGTATGTGGAAGAACTCATCGGCGCGGACACGGTGAACACCATGCCCCCCAAAACGATTGCCGCCTTTAAAGACCACGGCGTCGCCGAACCACGCCTGACGCAAAATGTGGATGCCGCGCTGGCAACGATGGATGCCGTCGCCGCGCTGGGCATTGATTACACGGAATTGACCGAAACCCTGCAAGCGCAGGGCGTCAAAGCCTTCGCTGATGCTTTCGCCGATTTGCTGGACAATCTCGCCGCCAAACGCGAGTCGCTGTTGGCGGGGAGTGGAGATTAGAGATTGGGATGGATATATGGATAGAGATAGAGATAGGGATAGCAATTCGCTGAATCGTTGAATCGCCCATTCGCCTATTCACCCATTCGCTATTCGTCACTCGCTATTCGCTATTCGTAATTACAACAGGTTCACTGGGTCAATATCCACCCGCCAGTTGAGCGGCAGCGGCACGGGACGCAAAATTTCGGCGGGGTTGGGCGCGCGCACCAAAATTTGCCAGCGGTAGCGATTGCCCACCCGCTGAATGTATGTCGGCGCGGGTCCGATGATTTCCACCGCGGGGAATCCTTCGCGGTCAACCCACAGCCGCAATTGCGCCGCCATCTCTTCCGCTTCCGCCTGCGATGGCTCGCGCCCGTACCCGGCGAAAGTCAATCGCGCCAGCCGTTTGAACGGCGGATACCCCTGCTCATACCGAAATTGAATCTCGTCCGTGTAAAATCGCTCGTAATCGTGCGCCGCCGCGGCGATGATGGCGGGCTGGTCGGGGGTGTATGTCTGCACAATCACTTTTCCGCCCAGCGGACTGCGCCCCGCGCGCCCCGCCACCTGCATCAGCACCTGAAATGTGCGTTCCGCCGCGCGGAAATCAGGCAGATAGAGCGCGGTGTCCGCCGAAATGACCCCCACCAGTGTCACCAGCGGCAAATCCAGCCCTTTGGCGACCATCTGCGTGCCAATCATCACATTTGCCCGCCCGGCGATGAAATGTTGCAAAAAAGTGTAATGGCTGCCCGGCTTGCGCGTGGTATCGCGGTCGAGCCGGATAGGGCGCGCTTGCGGAAACTGCCGTTTCAATTGCGCCTCCACCCGTTCCGTGCCCAGCCCGAAATAGCGAATGCGCTCGCTGCCGCATTCGGGGCACACGGTGGGCGATTCGCTGCGATAGCCGCAGTGATGGCACACCAATTGCCCGCTCGGCTGGTGGAAAGTCAGCGTGCTGTCGCAGCGGGGACATTCCGCCACATAACCGCAGTCGCGGCACATCACAAAAGTGGCGGTTCCCCGCCGATTCAAAAACAGAATGATCTGCTCATCCCGATTCAGCGTTTCGGCAATGGCTGCCGACAGCGCGCGGCTGAAAATGCTGCGATTGCCCGCTTTCAGTTCTTCCCGCAAATCGACCACTTCCACCGGCGGCAGAGGCAGCGTGACCACCGATTTTCCGCGCGACAGCGTGATTCCGGCGCGCTTTTTTTTCAGCAGCGCGGCTTGCACCGCCAGATGTTCCGCGTGTGCCAAAATGCGATTCGGCAGCGACAGCAGGCGAAATTCTCCCCGCTCCGCCTTGCGGAAACTGACGACATCGGGCGTGGCGCTGCCCAAAATAACCGGCGCATCGTTCAGCCGCGCCAATTCGATGGCGGCTTCGCGGGCGTGAAACGCGGGTTCGCGGTTTTGTTTGTATGCCGGTTCGTGTTCTTCATCCACAATGACCAGCCCCAGCCGCGGCACAGGCGCAAACAGCGCCGACCGCGCGCCGACCACGATGGACAATTTGCCGTCGCGCACCCGCTCCCACGTGTCGAACCGCTCACCAGGGGATAGCGCGGAATGCCACACTGCCACCCGGTCGGGGAACCGCGCCCGCACCCGCTCGATGATTTGGGTGGCGAGCATAATTTCGGGAACCAGAAAAATCACGCCGCGCCCGCGCCGCAGCACCCGCGCGATGGCTTGCAGATAAATTTCGGTTTTGCCCGCGCCCGTTACCCCGTGAATGAGAAACGGTTTGCCGAAATGTTCCAGCGCGGGGACGATTTGCGCCAGCACATCGCGCTGTTCGCGGGTGAGCACGGGCGGCTGCGCCAGCGTGAACGCCTTTCCCGCCAGCGGGTCGCGCCAGCGGCGGGCTTCATCCAGCGCCACCGCGCCGACCGCCGCCAAATCCGACAGCGTTTTTGGGGTGGCATCCGTCTGGGCGAAAACCCAGCCCAGCCACACCGCGCCCTCTTCCTGCGCCAGCAGCGCCAGCACCCGCGCGTGTTTTTCCGCCCCCCGCAGCGAAATGATGGCGGCAGGCACATCGGCGGGGGGGAGCCGCAGGGCGACGCGCGGCGGTTCGGTGGGCAGAATGACCGCGCCCCGTTCGCGTAGCGACTTCAGGGTGGATTTACCACCGGCGGGCAATGACGCCACATCCACCGGCTGCCCCGCCGATTGAATCATCGCCAGCAATTCTTTTTCCGCCGCCGAAAGATTTTCCCCGCCGGAGAAATTCGGCGCGGGCAGCACCAGCGTTTGGGCGGGCAATCGCTCAATCCAGCCCCGCTTTTCCAGCGCCCGCAGTGATGAATCGCTCGCCGCGCCCGCCGCCGCCAGCACCACCGATTCGCGGGGCAGGGGGTCGTCACTTTCCCACAAAAAACGCATAATTTTGGCTTGCAGACTGTCCCGTCCCACCTGAAAGAGTGCGGTTTCAAATTCATCGGGGGAAATCAGCAATTCCACTGTGCGCTCGATGCGCGGGGCGACGCGCGGTTTGGAAAGGGTGGCGCGGCGGTGCACCAGATTTTTGGTTTCCAGCGATTTGACCGTGCGCCGTTCCAACTCATCCAGCGGGACGGGCTTTTTTTGCATTTGCAGGTAGCGCAGCAGCGCCATTTCGGTGGGCGAAAGTCCGAGCGGGGCGGGGTCGGTGGTCAACGGCTCAACCACCGTGAGCGGCTGCCGGTTCGCGCCGGGGGGCAAAAAATGGCGCAGCACGGTCGGCAGCGGGGCAAGATATTCGCCGGCGAGCCAGTTTGCCAGCGCCAATTGCGCGGCATTCACCACCGGACGCTCATCCAAAATGGCGGAAACGGGGCGTGTTTCGGCGACGGGGCTGGTGTCGCCCAGCCCGACGATGACCGCTTGCAGCATTTGGGTGCGAAACGGCACGGCAACCAACTGCCCGACGCGGGCGCGGTCGCTCAATTCGGGGGGAAGGTGATAGTGGAAGGTTTTGCGGCGAGAGTCATCGGCGGTGCGCCATTCGGTGTATGATTCGCCCCCTTCCATCACTCGGCGGCGCTGAAGGATGGGACGGTTGACCACCACTTCGGCGTAACGGGGCATATCAAACTCCCACCAGCGCGAAAGTTCCCGCCGCCAGCAGTGCCGTCGCCAGCAGCGGAACCCAAGCCTGTTTCAGCGGCGATGATGCGTCTACCATATGCGGAACGGTGTACGGGTCAACCAGTTTGTATTCCGGCATAAATTTCAGCGCGATGAGCGTGCCGGAAATCAACCCGCCCAAATGCGCCCAGTTGTCGATGCCGGGCATAGACAGTCCGAAAAAAATGTTGATGACCACAATGATGCCCACATTGATGAGCCGGCTGCGCCCGAACGTGCCCAGCATTTCGCGGTAGCGGTAAAAATAGGCAACCTGCATCCCCACAATGCCGAAAATCGCGCCGCTCGCCCCGGCGGAGATGGTCGCCCCGCTGAGCGCAAAACTGGCGAGACTGCCGAAAAGCCCCGACAGAATATAGATGACCAAAAAGCGGGTGCGCCCGAAAATGCGCTCGGTTTCTGCGCCGAAGATGAACAGGGCATAGGCGTTGAACAGAATGTGCTGAAAACCGATGTGCAGAAACATCGAAGTGAAAAATCGCCAGACTTGCCCCTGCTCAACCAACGGGCGGAAATTTGCCCCCATCAGCACCAGCACCAAATTGCTGGTACTGCCCCCCTGAAAATCGGCGGGCGTTACCCCATTATAAAACGGGGGCAGCAGGGGGATGATAGCAGTGGCAAACAGCGGTAGTGTCTGCTCGATGATGAAAACGATGATGATAGCCGCCAGCAGCACATATACCCAAAACGGTTTTCCCAGCGGCAGCGGAATGCGCCGACCGGCGGGGGGTGTGGTTGGGTTGGCAGGGGGAACGGGGTCGCTGTGGTTCACAGGTTCACTTCCGGGCGGTGGATGCGGTGGCGTTCGGCGCGGATGATGGCGGCGATGGTGGCGCAGGTGTCATCCAGCCGGTTTTGCTCGTTGATGACCAGATAATCGAACATTGCCACTTTTTCCTGCTCTTTCCGCGCGGTGGCAATCCGAATGGCGAGTTGTCCCGCCTCTTCTGTTTTTCGCTGCTGCAAACGGTGTACCAGCGCCTCTTCCGATTCGGCGGAAAGGTAAATCAGCACGGCTTGCGGCACCATTTTGCGGATGGTCTCCGCGCCCTGCACGTCAATTCGCATAATCACGTCTTTCCCGCTGGCAAGCGCCTTTCGCACCTGCGCTTTGGGGATGCCTTTATAATCGCCATATACCACCGCATATTCCAGCAGTTCGTTTTCGTCAATCATTTTGGCAAATTCCTGCATCGAAACGAAAAAGTAATCTTTGCCGTCAATTTCGCCGGGGCGGCGCGGGCGGGTGGTGGCGGTTACCACGAAATGGAACGGGTAGCCCAATTCTTTCATCCGCTGGATGGTAACATCTTTGCCCACCCCTGACGGACCGGAAATGACTACCAGCAGTGGTTTTTCTTGAAAGGTATATGGGTTGATGGGGTCGGTCATTGTGTCTCCTGATGGTGAGTATTGCGATAGTTATACCCAACATCGCCCGGTTTCGCAATTTGGATGCGGTGGTGTAAAATTTACATCGCTTTAAAAAATGTTGTATAATGAATGGAGAAGGAGTAAGGAGCAGGGAGTCAGTCCAAAGTCTCATATCTCAAGTCTAAAGTCGGTTCAAGGTTGCAGGGGAGCAAAGTAGCAGGGGAGCAGGTTTCACCTTCTCCCTATCTCTATTTCTTTCACATCATCACGCATCACGTTTCACGCAACACGATTCAGCGAATCCCTGTCCCTCTCGCGTAACCCATTGTTCACTATTCGCTATTCACTAATTGGATGACCGATTATGCCGATTTACGAATACGGATGTTATGATTGCCATAAACGTGTTTCGATTTTCTTCCGCACCATCTCCGAAGCCGAAAAAACCACGCCGCACTGTCCGCGCTGCGGCGGCACAAACCTGAAACGGCTGGTGTCGCGGGTGGCGCGGCTGCGCTCGGAAGATGAACGGCTCGACAGTTTGGCAGACCCGTCGAATTTCGGCGCGCTTGATGAAAACGACCCCAAATCGCTGGCAAAGTTTATGAAAACGATGACCCGCGAATTGGGCGATGAAATCGGCGACGAGTTGGGACCGGAGTTCGATGAGGTGGTTGACCGGCTGGAAAAAGGACAATCGCCGGAAGACATCGAGAAAGAAATGCCCGAACTCGGTGAGGGGATGCCCGGCGGTGCGGGCGGCGCCGATGACGATTGGTTCGGCTAGTATGGCATATTTCACAGCCTCGCCGCGCAATTTGTGCTATAATTTTTGTAAATTATTCAGGGTGCGGCGATATGCTGCCGATTTCATCCTGAGTAGCCCACAGGGTGTATCGAAGGGTGAAAATCGGCAGGGAAAAACACACGGAAAGGCGTTTTCCGCGCTATCTTTTCGGAAAACGAGACAATAACGAACTTTTTACAAGTGATGAGATCATTATGAATTTGGAAATCAGACCCATCCGGTCACTCTTTGATTTAAAGCGTGTGCACGATATTCAGCGGCAAACGTGGGGCTACCGCGATTTGATGGTCATCCCGTACACCCAACTGATTTCGGCGCAGCACAGCGGCGGCACACTGTTGGGCGCGTATGTGGATGGCGTGCTGGTTGGGTTTGTGTATGGTTATCTCGGAATGTCTGGCGGTAGTCTGTATCTGTTCAGCCAGCGGATGGGCGTGCTGCCCAATATGCAGAGCAAAGGCATCGGTATGGCGCTGAAACTGGCGCAGCGAGAGCAAATGCTGCGGCAGGGCATAGACCTCATCGTGTGGACATACGACCCGCTGCTGGGCAAAAATGCGATGCTCAATATCGAAAAACTGGGTGGCATCGTGCGCACATACGTCCGCGAAATTTACGGTCGGGTGGAAAACCCGCTGCAAATCGGGCTGGCAACCGACCGCTTTTTGTGCGAATGGCATCTGCTCAGCGACCGCGTCCGCGAGCGAATCCATCACCCGCGCCCGTCGCCCAAACCGAACGACTGGCTGGATAACGAAATTTACCGGTTGGTGAATTACGCCAACTGGAGCAGCGATTTGCCGCGTCCCATCGCCGCCGATTTGGAACTGGATGACCCGGTACTGCTGGTGCAAGTGCCGTCGAATATCCAATCCATCAAACGCCGAGATTTGGCAGTGGCGCGCGGTTGGAGCGCCACCACCCGCCAGATTTTCGAATCGTATTTCAAACGCGGATATGTGATTACCGGCTTTGCCAGCGATAAAGAGCCGAACAAACCCAACGTTTACAAATTGGAAAAAGTCTCCATCGCCTCTACGGTTGATTTCTCGTCGTGGATTTCGGGAATTGATGACACGGATGAGGCAGAGGAAGAAATGTCTGCGGCGGCGTAAAAAAGATGACGGGTACGCCATACATTTTTCTCTCGCCCCATTTGGATGATGCCGTGCTGTCGTGCGGCGGCACGCTGGCGCATCTGCGCCGAAATGCCGTGCCGGTGACGGTTGTTTCTATTTTTGCCGGAGAAATCTCCAACACCGAGCCGCTTTCGCCGTTTGCCGCCGCGATGCACCAATTTTGGGGCGCGCCCGCAGATGTGATTGCGCTGCGCCGCGCCGAAGACCGCGCCGCGTTGGCGCATTTCGGGTTGCAACCGCATTGGCTTTCATTTAAAGATGCCATCTATCGCGGCGAACCGGCGCGCGGGGAATGGTTTTACACCGAAAATCCCGAATTGTTCGGCGCAATCCATCCGGCGGAACGCGATTTTCCGCAGAAAATTGCCGCCGCACGGCGAGATTTTTTGCGCCGTGAAAATCTGCTCGATACCCCCGCGACGTTTTATGTGCCGCTGGCAATCGGCAACCACGTTGACCACCAACTCGTTCGGCTGGCGGCAAAATATCTGGCTCGCCCCGGCGATGCGGTCTTTTTTTATGAAGATTATCCGTATGTGCAGTGGAATCCCGCCGACCGGGCGCGGGCACTGCGCGAAACGGGCGATTTGTGGCGCGCAACCGGCTTCCGCGAGAAAATCATTTCGCTGACCGATGCGGATGTGCAAACGAAAATGGATGCTATTGCCGAATACCGGTCGCAGTTGGCGATACTTTTCGGCGGGGAAGCGGAAATGCGCGCGCAGGTGCGAGACTTCACCGGAAAAGATGGTTATTTTGCGGAAAAGTTTCAAGGTAGCAGGGTTGCAGGGTAGCAGGGTTGTTCAAAGTTCAAGGTTCAAGGTTGTAGGGTAGCAAATCTCATTTTCTCACCTTCTCACCTGCGCACTTTCTCACTATCTCTATCTCTATCTCTATCCTTTTCACGCATCACGCATCACGCATCACGTTTCACGGCGTAAATTTTGTCAATGAACCATGTTGGAAGGAAAGATAATTCACAATAATGCAAGAAAAACCACTTATTTTGATAACCAATGATGACGGCATTGAATCGCCGGGGCTGCACGCCGCGGCAGATGTGGTTGCCCCGCTGGGCGATGTGCTGATTGTCGCCCCGCACCGGCAGCAATCGGCGGCGGGTCGCAGTTACCGGGAAGTGACCGACCGCACGGTGTATCGTCACCCGTTTAAAATTGACGGGCGCACGGTGACGGCGTTCAGTATTGACGGCACACCCGCGCAGGTAACGGTAAAAGGCGTGCTCGATTTGGCAGACCGACCGGTGTCGCTGGCAATCAGTGGCATCAATTTCGGCGAAAATGTCGGCTCGGGCATCGGCTCATCGGGCACGGTGGGCGCGGCGCTGGAAGCGGCGACGCTCGGCATTCCGGCACTGGCGGTCAGCCTGCAAACCCCCCGCGAATACTATTTCAGTTATTCCACCGATGTGGATTTTTCGGCGGCGGCGTATTTTACGCGTTATTTCGCCGAGAAAATTTTGAGCGGATTCACCTTCCCTTTTGATGTGGATGTGCTGAAAATTGACGTGCCGGCGGATGCCACCCCCGAAACGCCGTGGCGGGTGACGACCGTTTCGCGGCAACCGTACCATTACGGCGTGCCGTCGCGTCCGGAAAATCGCGGCAAACGGGTTGACCCCGGTTACGATACCCGCGTCGAGTTGGACACGCTGGAGCCGGATTCGGACATTTACGCGCTGATTGTGGATAAAGTGGTTTCGGTGACACCCATCAGCCTGAATATGACTTCCCGCGTTGATTTGCGGGCATTGCAATTGCAATTGAATGGAGACAAAAAATGACCCCCGTCAGCCATAAACCCCGTGATATAGATGTTGATATGAAAGCGCGCGAAGTGCGCATCCTGTGGACGGATAACCACCGCAGCACATACAGTTTCGACCTGCTGCGCGACCAGTGTCCGTGTGCCGTGTGCGATGAAGAGCGCAAAAAAGCGGCGGAAGAACCGTTGTTCATCCGCCCGCAGGTGAAAGGCGAATTACTGCCCGACCGCCCCGCCGAGTTGGTGGGGCAGTATGCCATCCAGTTTTTCTGGAAGGACGGGCACAATTCGGGTATTTATTCGTTTGATTATCTGCGCGAGTTGGACGAGCGCGAAAAATAGGGTATGAGTCTGCGGTGAACCACAGAGGCGCAGAGACACAGAGAAAATATTTTGCCGATTTCATCCTGAGTAGCCCGCAGGGCGTATCGAAGGGTGAAATCGGCAGGGAAAAACGTATGAACAACCCCGTAGAGACGCCCAATTTGGGCGTCTCTACAAAACAGTTTATGCCTGAAATGATTGCGCTATTCAGCGTGCCACAGCCGCCACAATTTTTGCAGATTTTCTTCCAACCGATTGCCGAGCGCATCTCCGCGCGGGGTGGTCACATCATCCTCATTTTCGAACACCACGTATGGCACGCGATGGTCGCGGATGGTGATATATTCCGGGTCGGCGGCGGAAATTTCTTCCCAATCCACTTCGCGGTACAGCCGCTCCAATTTCGAGTCGGGCAGACCGTGCTCCAAAATGCTGTCGGGACGGTCGGGGTTGAAACGCGCCCGATTTTTCCGCAGTGACTCTTCATACGACACATTCACATACAGTATCACCGCGTGTTCCAGCAGTTGGTCGCTCAAATGCTGAAAAGCCTCGCGGTAGCCGCCGTGTTCTTTCCCCCGCGAAAACTCGATAATGGTGCTCATCTGCCGGTGGTAGTCGGGGTTTCGCAGCCGTTTGCCATATTCCAGCGAAATCCGTTCGATGAGCACGTGCCAGAAGTATTTTTCTTTAAAATAGCGGTCGGGCGTGGAATGCAGTCGCGGTTTCCCCATTTTTTCCAGAATGTAATCTTCCTCAAACCACGTCCACAACATTGGGAAATCGTCAATTCGCTCGAAATCACCGATGTGAAACCGCTGCAAGCGTGTTTTTTTGTCGGTGCGCATCAGATAATCGATAATTTCGCTTTTGCCCGCTGCCGGGCGTGCCAATAATAAAATTACATCGAATGTGTTGTTCATTGTATGCTCCTTTCTTTAAAATTATAGCGCCGAATGCCGCACAGAGCAACTGCGCAAAATTTTATGGCGCGCCGCGCTTGTGTTATAATGGGCTTCCGATTTTTTGATACCGGAGGTTTTGATGCGTTTTTTGAACCG
>JALVZI010000097.1:0-3014 GCA_027022125.1 Anaerolineae bacterium
GTCAGCGGTTGCGCCGCGCCCGCGAAGCCCGCACCGGCGAATTGCCACCACCCATCCTCCCACCAGATGAAAAACCGATCTTTTCCCCGCCACCAAAACCACTGAAACCATTTACCGGTATTTCTCAACCAACCAACCAACGCCCCACCGAAATCCACGACCCCAACCAGTTGACCCGCCGCGAAATTGTTTCATCGCGCAGCAGCGGGCGGCGGTTTTGGTTTACGGTGCAAGAAAGTGGACGCCATATCGCCCTGCCGGTAGATGGTTCGCTGGTCATTGGGCGACACGACCCGAATTTTGGTATTCCCCCCGATGTAGATTTAGCATTTGAAGATACCGCCCACGCTTCAGTGTCGCGACGACACGCCCGCATCACCGCCAACGACGGCATCCATTTCATCGAAGAGATGGGCGGGCGTGCCGGTATCATCGTCAATGGGCAAAAACTGGGGCTGGGTGCAATTCATCGGTTATACGAAGGCGATACTGTTGTTTTGGGGCATATTTCGCTGCGATACAGTCTCATTCCCGGTTGGATATTCCGGCTGGGTGGAAAGATGGTTGCACATACGCTGACTATCGCTGCCACTGGCGAAACCATCACCATTCCCCCCGGCGAATATGTCATTGGGCGCAGCGACCGGTTCATCAAATACCAAGCCGATATTGACCTGTCGCATTTGGGCGCAACCGCTCAAAAAGTATCGCGGCGACACGCAATACTATCGCTACCGGCGGGGTCACCGCAGGTGTATATCGAAGATATGGGCAGCGGTTTCGGCACAAAAGTCAACGGCGAGTTGATTATGATGGGAAAGACCTATTCTCTCACCCCCGGCGACCATATCTGGCTGGGTGGGTGCGTTTTGGCTTACGATGTGCAATTCCGATAAAGAAGTTATTCATATATTTTTTGGGGGTTATTATGGCAAACAGAAACAACTCCGAAACAGAAATTATCATTTTCCCCGATGATGGGAAAGAAATGGTTTTTCTTCCCGGCGGAACATTTACAATGGGCAGCGATAGTGATAACGATGGCGAAAGTGCCAAACCAGCGCATCAAGTTACCATTGCCAGTTTTTTTATTGACCGCTGGCTTGTTACCAACGCCGAATACAAACGATTTATTGATGCCACCGGACACCCCGTGCCACATTATGATGTGCCGTGGTGCGACACACGCGGCTACAATTGGGATGTTGAAACACGCACCTTTCCCGCAGGAAAAGACGAGCACCCGGTGGTGCTGGTAACGTGGGAAGATGCGCTGGCATATGCCACCTGGGCAAACAAGCGCTTGCCCACCGAAGCCGAATGGGAATACGCGGCACGCGGGATGCAGGCACGGCGGTATCCGTGGGGAGATGAATTTTTGCCGAATCGCTGCAACACTGCCGAAGCGCAATTGGGCGGCACATCGCCGGTGGGGATGTTCTCGCCGCAGGGTGACACGCCGGAAGGCGTGGTCGATTTGGTGGGAAATGTGTGGGAATGGACGAGCAGCCTTTTTCTACCATACCCATACCGTGCCGATGACGGCAGAGAGAATCCCGCTTCGGGGAAATGGCGGGTGCTGCGCGGCGCAAGTTGGGTCAACGATGCCACAGTTGCCAACGGCATCGCTCGGCTGGACGGTGATTTTCTATTTTACAATAATGTTGGCTTTCGCTGCGCCGTTGACGCGGGAGAAAAATAGCAAATATGGATTCCCGATATTTCCCTGCGGGAAATTCCGGAATGACATCTAAATCCGTGACCATTCGTGTCATCTGTGTTCTCACCATATCACGCAGCTAAGTAGCGGGGGTAGGGGCGGCTCGCGAGCCGCCCCTACGGACTTTGGCGTTATTTCCCGGAGAACCAGCCGATTCTCCCGGCTTCGTAGGGGCACGCTGCAGCGTGCCCCTACGTCTTTACTGCGTAACATCAGCCACACAATCTATGGCTGAACGGTTACCCCAAAAAAACGGTCGGGTTTTTCCCCGACCGTTTTTGACAGTTGCGGTTAACTCAATTTACGCCATTCCAGCGGCAGAAATGGTTTTGCTGCGCTCGATGGATTGCAGCGCCAAATATCGCTCACCAAATTTTTCTATATTTTCCAATTCGGTGTCATACTGGTCAAAATGGCGTTCCTCTTCTTCTACCAGCCCTTCAAATATCTTTTTGGTTGCGGAATCTGCATTGGCGGAACACTCATTTGCCCACAGGTTATAATCTCTGGCGCTATTCTCTTCCATTTTGCGAGCGAGTTCCAGCATATCGCGCACATCGTGCAATTTTTGCACCGCCGCCGATGCAGTCATTTCCACTTCGCCGTGCAAAAACAAAATTCGTTCTGCGCAGCGTTCAACGTGCAGCATTTCTTCGATTGCGGTTTTTTTGAACAACCCGGCTAGCAAATCATAACCCTGGTCATCACAATGGAAATGGAAGTACATATATTGATGCACTGCCGACAGTTCATCGCCAATGGCTTTATTGAGTAATTCGATACTTTTTTCGTGCATTTTTGCCTTTCTTTCTTTTATATTTCGCCAAATTTCATAAACGTGATTTACGCCAAATAATCTCTCAATTGCCGAGAGCGGCGTGGATGGCGTAATTTGCGCAATGCCTGCCCTTCGATTTGGCGGATGCGCTCGCGGGTCAGCCCGAATTTTTTGCCGACTTCCTCCAGCGTGTAACTCCGACCGTTCTGCAACCCGAACCGCAACCGCAAAATGCGGGCTTCGCGCGGGGTGAGGGTTGACAGCACGTCTTCCAGTTTTTCCTGCAACAGATGGTGATATGCCGCATCGGGCGGGGTGGGTGCGTCTTCATCTTCGATGAAGTTGCCCAATTCGCTGTCTTCCTCTTCGCCCACCGGACGCTCCAGCGAGACGGGATGGCGGCTGACGCGCAGCATCCAGCGCACTTTTGCCGGTTCCAGTTCCAATTCCTGCGCCAATTCTTCCGGAGTCGGTTTTCGCCCCCACGCCTGCTCCAATTGCCGAGAAATTTGATGC
>JALVZI010000097.1:3024-4476 GCA_027022125.1 Anaerolineae bacterium
GCACGCGGATGGTGCGCCCCTGGTCTGCCAGCGCGCGAGTAATCGCCTGCCGAATCCACCAGGTGGCATACGTGCTGAATTTGTAGCCGCGATGGTAGTCGAACTTTTCGACCGCTTTCATCAGCCCCAAATTACCTTCCTGAATCAAATCGGAAAAAGGCACGCCCTGCCCCATATATTTTTTGGCGATGCTGACCACCAGCCGGGTGTTGGCTTTTATCAGATGGTCGCGGGAACGATTACCGGCGCGAATGATGGATTTCAATTCATCCACACGGTCGGGGTCGGCGTTGCCGCCCAGTTTTCGCAATTCCTGCTCGGCGTGGCGTCCCTGCTCCAAACTGCGAGCGAGGGTGGTTTCTTCTTCGGTGGTCAGCAGCGGCACGCGCGCCATTTCTTTTAAATACAAACTGATGGTGTCGTCGGCGGCAATGGCACTCAAATCGAAGGGGTCTACTTCCGCCTCTTCTTTTTTCCCGGCGCCGGACAATTTTATTTTTCGTTCTTCTTCGGCTTCTTCCGCACTGGAATAAACTTCGATGCCCTGATTGACCAATTGGATGAACAATTCTTCCAACTGATCCATATTTTCTTCCGCCTCGGGGATGGCAATCAGCAAATCATCAGAGATGAGATACCCCTGGTCTTTCGCCTTTTGCATCAAAAGTTCCAGCGGAGAGATTTCCGGTTCCGGGGCTGTTTCTTCCTGTGCGGAAACCTGTGCAGTTTCCAATACTTCTTTTTCTTCCATACCAACCTTCATTCACGGGTCAAATTTCTATACAATATAATTGCCAGGCAGATGGAAAGGAAGAGCCTGGCATCATATCGCGTTGTATAATTGCCTCAACAAAAAAGAGAAGCGCTTTACACGGTTTGATTATAGCACACGCATAAAACGATTGTCAACCCGATAATGCGAATCAAACGTAAATTTTTCTGATATAGAACTTATTGAAACTTTTTGTGTGTTTGAAATTCAGCCACGAATTCTCACAAATTTCACGGATTTTAAATGTCATTCCGGAATTTCCCGCAGGGAAATATCCGGAATCCACAGCAAAACATCGTGGATTCCCGCTTTCGTACCCGCAGGGCACAGGCGGGAATGACATCATCAAAATTGCCAATGATTTTTGTGATTCTGACACACTTTTAGGACTTACGCATTTTGACCAACAAATAAAAATTAGTCGTGTTTTTGTAGGGGCGAAGCGGCGCTTCGCCCCTACGGTGACGATTATTCAAAATACAATCACACCACACTTTTTGTTCGATAATTCGTGTAATCTGTGGGAATTCGTGGCTGAAATCTTCCGCCTGCGTAAGTCCTAACTTTTAAAAAGTTTTATTTAGTTCACTGATGTTACGCAGTCGAAAATTTGACAAAACAAACATTACGATGTACCGGCAACAACTGCCGGTAGCGAATTTCCCCCATCCCCCTTGTCC
>JALVZI010000098.1 GCA_027022125.1 Anaerolineae bacterium
CCGCCGCTCGATTTCTCATCCCGCGCGATGAAAAAGATGGCTGCCGCCGGGACGAGCGCCACCGGCAGCGCGCTGTATTTCGATGAGACTGCCAGCCCGATGGCGACGCCCGCCAGCGCCGCCGTGCTTGGCGTGCGGCGTTCCAGCATCAGTATGGCGGCGTAAATGGTCAGCAGCACAAAAGTGGTGGAAACGGGATCCACCGCGAAAAAATGCGCCAGTTGAATCGGTGTGACGGCGAAGGCGTACAGCGCCGCCGCCAGCAAGCCCGTCCATTCGCCGTACAATTTGCGGGCGATGAGAAACGCCAGATAGATGGAAAGGGTGTCGAACAGCGCGACCAGCACGCGCCCCGTCACGGCGAAACCGCGTCCGCTTTCCGCCTGCGCCAAAAAGTCGGTGACGGCAGCGGGCAGGTGCAAACTTTCGGCGATGGGGGTGAGATTGTGCAGGGTATCGCTGACGAAAACGAGCAGATAGAGCGGGAAGTGTCCGTAAGTGTAACTGCGTCGCTGTTGGTGAGCCACATCCCAAAAAGGGTTCAGCGGCGATTTACGCGGATTGAGCGTGTCGCCCAAATTTTTGGGAAAGTGGATGGTCGGCGCGTAAAAAAGGAGCGTCGAGCGTTCATCGGGGTGGGGGAATGTGCCCAAATCCCACAGCGGGTGGTAGAGTCGCAGTGCTCCGCCGAGCAGGATAACCAGCGCCAGCAGGATGGGGATGAATTTCGATTGGGTGGGTTTTTTAGTTGAGTCCATTATTTGTATGGATTGACAAAAGATTTTGAAAGAAGTACAATTTTCATACCGACGAAAGTGTCAAGAGGTGAACTAATGAGTTCCACGCTGACCGCAATTGAGATAACCGGGCATATTACCGAAGATAATGAATTGAAACTTGATTCGGCGTTGCCGGTGTTACCGCCGCAGAAGGTGCGGGTAATTGTGATGTTCCCCGCCGATGATGACATCGGTGAGGATGAATGGTTGTATGCCGCCGCCAAAAATCCGGCGTTCAATGTGTTGCACGACTCCGCAGAAGATATTTACACCCTCGAAGACGGAATGCCGGTTGATTATGAGATGTTTACCTCGAATTTTTCCGAATAACCGTGGGCAGCCCTTATGGCAGCCCTGTTTCGGGCGACCACAAGGGTCGCCCCTACGGTTTGGGTGCGGGAAGAACGAATTTGCGAATGGGCGAACCACCAATCAGCCAACGACCAACCGACTGCGGCGCTATGCCCTCGCAATAAGCCCTTGCTCCGTACTCCTTGCTTCCTGCTTCAAACGAATGAGATGATACACTTCTCTATCGAACCTCACACTGCGTAACATCAGTGATTTAATCTCCGGTATTTCCCCCCGGCAGCAAATACGTCAAATTGGTTTTGGCGATGACATACAGCGAGTCATTCCCCTGTGCCAACGCGAGTTCCGCTGCTTTTGAGAGCGATTCTCGCGCCTGCGGAATTTCGCCGAGTGCGGCGTGCGCCTGCCCGGCGAGATACCACGCCTCTGCCGAGTCGGGGTGGGCGGCGATGACACCCTCCGCCAGTGAGAGCGCCTCGCCGGTTTTGCCCATTTGCTGCAATAATCGTGCCTGCGCTATCGGCACGATGGTGTCATCCGCGGCGAGCGATTTTGCCCGCGCCAGCACGGTTTCTGCCTTTGAGTTTTCTCCCATTTGCGCCAGCAGCACGGCTTTGAACACCAGCGAGTCCACATCATTGGGCATTGCCGCTAGTGCCTGCTCGATTTCCGCCAGCGCGGCGGGGTAATCCTGCTGTTCCATCACCAAATCGAGCGCGGTTTGAAAGTGGCGGGTTTTCGCCACCACCGCGGGGTCGGGTTTGAGTATGGTATTGAACACAATCACCACCGCCAGCACAATCGCCCCGGCAATGCCCAAAATGGTGAAAATCCGTTTTCGCGCGCGGGCTTTCTGTTCCGCCGAAATTTCATCCACAAACCACCACGGATGTGTTTCCCGCGAAATGTCCGCCGGGCGGAGCGAACGCAGTTTTGCCGCCCCGCCGATGGCGTGCAGCAGGCGGTCGGCATGGCGGGCGATGCGTGATTGGATGGTCTCGAAGCGCGTCAATTCGGGGGTCAGGTCAACGCCGGCGGCGGTCAAATCCGAAAATTGTTGCCGTGTGGCGTCCATTTCGCCGAAAAAGGTTTGCACCGCTGCCGCCGGTTGGGTTGGCAGGTCAGGCAAGGTGTTTTCCAGCGCGGTCAGTCGCGCCCGCAGTTGCTCGGCGGGACTGATGTTTTTCGGTTGCAGAAAAGCGGATTTGTCGGGCATGGTGGTTGTTGGTTCAAAGTTCAAGGTTGCAAGTTGGTCTCAAGTCTCACGTCCAAAGTCGGGGGTTGGTTCAAAGTTCAAGGTTCAAGGTTGCAGGGTTGCAGGGTAGCAAGGTTACAAGTCTCACGCATCACGCATCACGTTTCACGAATCACTAATCTCCAATAACCAATTTCGCGCAATACAAATTACCATTTCTACCTTTTACCTCCCGAATCGCCAAATAGATTATCCACTGCGCGGGCGAATTCGGCAAAGATGGGATACTGTTCCGGCGATTCGAC
This sequence comes from Anaerolineae bacterium, assembly GCA_027022125.1. Lineage (GTDB taxonomy): Bacteria > Chloroflexota > Anaerolineae > 4572-78 > 4572-78 > JANTHQ01. Next base: position 2,592 of record JALVZI010000098.1, read on the forward strand.
ACCGTGCGGCAGACTCTCTGCCAGCGCGCGATAGTACCATGCCTGTTTGTCGCGCCCGCGAGCGAATCGCTCCCACACTTTTTCGCCCAGCACGGCATAATCGCGGGCGATGGAACCGATGTTGTGCAGTTTATCGGCGCAGGCGAGCAGTTTTACGGGCAGTGGCGCGTCGCGCAAAAAATCAATGGTGTGCTGTTTGCGGATTTCCCAGCGGGCGGTATCGTGTTCCGGTTCGCTGGCGGCGGCGACCAGTTCCGCCACCGGCGCGCCAAATTCGCGGGCGATGTCATCCAGCGTGATGTCGGTGTCTTCCACTACATCGTGCAGCAGTGCGGCGATAACCACATCTTCCATACAATTCATCGTCAGCAGTTTCATCGCCATGGCTGCGGGATGAATGATGTATGGAATGTCGGTTCCTTTGCGCTGTTGTCCATCGTGCGCGCGCGCCGCAAAAATCAGCGCGCGGTTCAAACGTTCAAAATTCATGGTTGTTATTCGTCCTTTGTCCTTTGTCATTCGTCATTCGCTATTCGCTATTCGCTATTCGCTATTCGCTCATTCTATTTCGGTTTGTTTTTTGCCGTGCCGACCGGCACGAGTTCCGTTGCGCCGTAAAGTGGTTTGCCGCTGCGGTCGTAAAATACCGCCAGAATATCCTCTTCCAGATTGTACGGGCGATACAGCGATTTAAACGCCGGGCTGCGGTCGAAAATCACAATATCCGGCGCGCGCCACAGAAAAATCGCCCCGTGCGGTTGCAAATGCGCACCGATGACGGCATCGAAACGGCTGACATCCCCCCAATCGTAACCGAAAACTTCCACCGGTGTGACCGCGCCCGCCGTCAGAAATGTCACCGGCGCGGAAAGCCCCCAGTCCATCGCTACCACCGGACGGTCGGCGGCGTGGGCGGCGAGCCAGTCTGCCATATCATACACCGCGTCCGAATGGTCGCCCAACCCGCCCGACACGGTGAGCGCGCGATGATAGCGGGCGGTGGTCAACCCGTCGCCGAGCAGCACCGCCGCCAGCATCAATCCCAGCGCGATACCGACCGCGCGATTGGGGCGCAATTCGCGCCACAGTTCCGTGCCCGTGACCGCCAGCGCAATTGCCGGAAACGCCATTATCACCGCGAAATGGGTAATCCACAGCGCAGACACGGTGACGATACTTTCCGCCGTCACCAGCAGTATTACGGCGAACGGGACGAGCGCGCGCGGATTTTTTCGGCGCGCGGCGAACCACACGGCGGCGAGCAGCGCCATCGCCCACACGGCGGGCAGGGTCGGGTTGCGAGAAATGCCGCCCAGATACCAGAAGTGCCCGCCGTCCAGCAGCGTCAGCAGTTCGCCGAAACGGGTGGCGAGATTTTGCAGCACGGCGGTGTTATCCACCCCGTAATATGATGTGGCGGCGTTTTGCCCGATATTTTTGAAAGTGCCGCCCGTTTGCAGGTTATACAGAATCAGGGGGAACGCACCGACCGCCCCGGCGATGAGCAGTGCGGCGGCGCGGGCGACGGAATTTTCGCGGCGCAGGGTTTTCAGAATGGAAAATAGCGTTCCGCGCGCCCACAGCGCCAACAGATACGCGCCGAACAGCGCGGCGATGAGCCACAGAAAAAGTAGTTTGGCGTCAATACCCAGTCCGAATAAAAATGCGCCCGCCACCGCCCACCGATAGCGGCGGGTGCGATGCCAGCGCAGCCAACTCCACGCGGCGGCAATGCCGATGGCGGCGGTGATGGCGGTGACAAAAATGCCCTGCCGCGTCCAGAAAACAAAAGTCGGGTTGACCGCCAGCAGTGCGGCGGCAACCACGCCCGCGGCGCGATTGCGGGTTAAATCGGCGGTGAAACCGGCTGCCAGCA
>JALVZI010000099.1 GCA_027022125.1 Anaerolineae bacterium
TATCTGCGTTATCCGTGTTCTATTTAATGAACTAAATGAAACTTTTGAAAAGTGTGCCAAAATTACAAAAACCATCGGCAATTTTTATAATAGACCTCTTGCAAAAGTGCCAAATTTGGTTTGAGATTGTTTTGTAAAGCTATGAAAGGTGATTTTTTGTTATATTTTCTCTAATGTCATTCCCGCGAAAGCGGGAATCCACGATGTTTTGCTATGGATACCGGATATTTCCCTGCGGGAAATTCCGGTATGACATTTAAAATCTGTGAAATTTGTGAAAATTCGTGGCTGAATTTCAAACACACAAAAAGTTTCAATAAGTTCAATCTGTGGTTGAATAGATACAACGGGAAAACACAAAAAGCGATTCGCGCCTCACACGAATTGCCCCGCGCACCAGCCCGATGCCCACGCCCATTGAAAGTTGTATCCACCCAGCCATCCGGTCACATCCACCACTTCCCCGATGAAAAACAATCCGGGCACGCGCCGCGCCTCAAAAGTTTTGGACGACAATTCGGCGGTATCCACCCCGCCGCGCGTCACCTCCGCTTTTTTGAATCCATCCGTGCCGGTGGGTGAAACTTCCCACGCCTGAAACGCCCGTATCACGGCAGCAATCTCTTTTGGAGAAAGTTGGTTAACCGGTTTTGTGTCGAGCGGTGGCGCGAGCCGGTTTCGCACCAGCCGTTTCGGCAGCCATTCGCCGAGCCGCGTTTTCAATGTGCTTTTGGGGTGGGTCTTCTGCCAGTTCGATATGGTTGCCGCCAAATCCACATCGGGCAGTAAATTGATGGTGATGGTCTGACCGCGCCGCCAATAGTTTGAGATTTGCAGCACGGCGGGACCGCTCAACCCGCGATGGGTGAACAGAATCGCCTCGCGGAACGACTGCCCGCTGCACGAAACCACCGCTTCCACCGAAACGCCGCTCAACCCGCCGAGTGCGCGCTGTTCCACCGCGCCGAGCCGCAAACCGACCAGCCCCGGCGCGGGTGGAACAATCTTCAGCCCGAATTGTTTCGCCACCCGCAGCCCGAAATCGGTGGCGCCTATTTTGGGAATGGACAGCCCGCCGGTGGCAATCACCAGCGAGGCGGCGCGGAATGTGCCGTGGTCGGTTTCGATGGAAAAAGTATCATTTTTGCGGATGGCGGTCACGGTGTGTCCCGTCCGAATGTCTACCCCGGCGGCGCGGCATTCCGCCCGCAACATGGCGACAATTTCGCGCGCGCTGCCATCGCAGAAGAGTTGCCCCGCCGTTTTTTCGTGATAGCGAATGCCGTGTTTTTCCACCAGCGCGATGAAATCGGCGGGGGTGAAACGGCTCAACGCGGATTTGCAAAAATGCGGATTTTCGGACAGGTAGTTTTCGGTGGAGACATTGCGGTTGGTGAAATTGCAGCGCCCCCCGCCGGAAATGAGAATCTTTTTCCCCACCGTTTCGGCGTGTTCCAGCACCAGCACCCGCCGCCTGCGCTGCCCCGCCGCAATGGCGCACATCAACCCCGATGCGCCCCCACCGATGATAATCGCGTCAAAATCGGTCATCATTCCCCGTTCACAATTTCCAACCGCTCGAACACCGCCGCAATATGAGGTTCGGTGATGCCTCCGATGATGGCGGAATTGAATGGCGAAAATCGTTCTGTTGCCGGATACCCGCTTTTTCTCCCGATGAGCGCATAACTCGCGCGGAACTGCCCGCGCAAATCCACCGTGCCGCCGATGGCTTTCAGCGCGTCCACCGCTTCCGCCGTCAGTTGCATGCTCGCTTCATCTTTCACCGCAATGGCGATGAGGGCGTCATCCGGTGCGGCGGCGAGAAATTCTGCCAGCGCGTGGCTGGCGGCGGGGTCGGCGTGGGTGTCGAAGGCGGCGGAATCCAGCACCGTGCCATCTTCGGCGATAATGGCGATATTGAATCCGCGCCGGTTGGACGAAACATCCACCCCATTCACATAAATGTGCCCCAGATTGCCCACTTCTTCCCCCGCGCTGATGATGGTTATGGCGGGAAACGGGCTGGGTTCAATCGGCGTGAGTTCAGAAAAATGCAGGATGATGTCGTTCATCCCCGCGCGGACGGCTGTGGCGGGGATGGGGATTTCGACGACCGGCGGTTCGAAATTCGGTTGGGTATTGATGTTGATGGGGGAAACAGGCGAATGACGGTGTTCGGACGGATACAGCGCACGTCCATTCACCTCTATCCAAATTTGGTTCGATGGGGTCATGTGCTGGGTGGTGTAACGCAACACTTTCGCCCCGCCATCCAACGGAACCAGCAATCGCGCTTTTTTGCGCTGGGCGACGGGGGTATGGGTGGGAACGCCCCACCCTTCGGCAAAATACAATCGGTGCAGTGGCGAGTGGAGCAGGTCGGTTTCGGCGGGCAGGGGGGGCAGGTTGACGCGATACAGAATCAGGTCGGGCGACTCGGAGAGTTTTTCCACCGGCAGCACCGACTCGATATACGGGATGGTCGCCTGCGGATTGTTCAGATAGCCGGGCGTTTCGGGGCGCACCACAATATATTTAATGCCGAAAAAGCGCAGCACGCCCCCGGCGATGGCGCGGTCAATATTCCACTGTTCCGGCGGCAGGTCGTGTCCCGTTTCCAGCACGCGCAGACTGTTCAAAATGGGCGCGTCGGTGAAATACTGGAATTTCAGTTCGGGATTGCGGCTGGTGTTTCCCTGCACCATCGGTTTTTGGTGGACGGTCTGATAAAACTGCCCGAACATAAATCCGGTGGTATATGCCCCGGTGATGCGGAATCCGTTACGCCAGGCAAAAGGAATGTCCAGCACGGTGAAATCGTCGGGGTCGGCGGCGATGGTGCGGTATGCCGCCGGCACGCGCATATCGGATTGCGGCAGGGGGATAGAGATGTGCTCGAAAATGAAAAAGGCGGTCAAGATAGTGAATAGTGAATAGTGAATAATGGATAATGGTGCGTGATGCGTGAAACGTGATGCGTGAAACGTGATGCGTGAAACGTGATGCGTGAGGCGTGAAACGTGATGCGTGAGGCGTGAAACGTGATGCGTGAGGCGTGAAACGTGATGCGTGAGGCGTGAAACGTGATGCGTGAGGCGTGAGCGGCGCAGGCTGACCACTGATTGCTGAAAGCCGATGGTTGTTAATGGCGCGAGCGATAGCATGAGCATAACGCTGTACCGGCTGGGGTAGCGATTACCTTTAAAAATCGGCAGGTGTTGGAAGATGACGAATGGTCCCGGAATGCCGGTGGCGTGCCCGTTGACGGTGATATTCGGTCCCAGTGCGGTCAGCGCGAAAAAGAGGGCGGCAATTGCCCAAAACCATGCCGCGCGGTTGCGGCGCAATCGCCACAGCCCGACAGCCGCCAGCGCCAGCACGGTATAGCCGATGAAAATGTGCTGCCCTTTGTCGAAATTGGCGATGTCCGTGCGCGCCACCCACCCGCCGAATAGCGGATGGTGCATGGTCGGCACGAAAAAGCCGAACAAATCCGCGCTGAATGCGTCCGCGAACCCGCCGCCGACCACCAGAAAATCGCCCTCAGCGAGCATATCGGGGAGCATTGCCGCCAAAATCGGCGCAATACCGAGCGCGAACAGTCCACCCAGCAGCAGATACGGGCGGATGTGGCAGGTGAAGAAGGATTTTATCGGTGTGATGTCATTCCCGCGAAAGCGGGAATCCACTTTTTTGGATTCCGGATATTCGCCTGCGGCGAATTCCGAAATGACATTTCTTGGGGGTGAAAAAATCTCCCAAACCCACATCAGCGCCATCCACACCAGCAGAAAACTGGCGTATGTCATTTCGGTGTATGCCTGCATGACCAAAAAGAGCGCAGCGAGCGCCGCATGACGCGGGCGGGGGTCGTTTTTCAGTTTCAGGAAAAAGAGCGCGGCAAAGGGAATCCAATGGGTGCTGGCGATGTTGAACTGTCCCAGCGCGACATAAAAAAGTTTACTGCTGGCAAAAGCGAACACCATCCCCGCGAAAAACGCCGCCGGAATACTATCTTTCTGCCGGAATTCCCGCACCAGCAGATAGCGGGTCAGCAGAAATGTGCCGTACCCGCCCGCCGCGAAGGTGAAAAACATGTACAGATTGCTCGCCGCCACCGTGCCGAAATTCAGCAGCAGCGGCAGGGCGGTCAGCCCGTTGAGCAGGGTGTGGGTGTAAAATGCCAAATTGATGCCTAGCGGATAGAACATCATTTTGGTGAAAAACGGGTTCTGCGGCTGGTTCAGCACGGCAAATTTCACCCACCACAAATTCCACGCGATGGCGGGGTCGTCGCCGCCGTCACCGGGCAGGAACGTGCCGAGATGCGTCACGGTGGGCCACGTCAGCACCAGCGCGAACAGCAGATACAGCGAAAATATGAGGATGTGGTTTTTTTTGGTTTCAGGTTTCAAGTTTCAGGTTTCAGGGTTACAGAGTTTCAAGG
>JALVZI010000100.1:0-10851 GCA_027022125.1 Anaerolineae bacterium
CCGTCACATCCAGTAAATTATCGCCGGACAAATATTTCAGCGGTTTATCGGGATGAATCACTTTCACATCTTCCGGTCGGATGAAAAACGGCACGGTATCGCCCACCGAAACATCGGCGGGGGCGGCGCGCAGCGGAATATCGCCCCATGCCAGCATCACCCCATCCGCCGATTTTCCCGTCACCGTGCCATAAAACAGGTTCGTCGCGCCCATAATTTTCGCCACCGCGGCACTTGCCGGATGGTTGAAAACCTCATTCACCCCCCCAAACTGACACACGCGACCATCTCGCAGCACCGCCAGTTTATCGCCCAGCGCAAACGCATCATCCAAATCGTGGGTAATGACCACCACCGTCAATTGAAATTCTCGCTGCAAACGCACAATTTCCGTCTGCAACTCTTCGCGCACGGCTTTATCCAGCGCCGAAAACGGCTCATCCAGCAGCAACAGCGACGGTTTGACAATCAGCGCGCGCCCCAGCGCCACCCGCTGCTGCTGTCCCCCCGAAAGTTGGTGCGGGTATCGGTGCGCCAAATCCTGTAAATGCAATCGCGCCAACATTTCCCGCACCGGCGCGCCGCGTCCCTGCATATAGCGCAACCCATACGCCACATTTTGCGCCACCGTCATATGGGGGAAAAGGGCATATCCCTGAAAAACCACCCCGATACCCCGCCGGTGCATCGGCACAAATGTGGACGGGCTTTCAAACAGCACCCGGTCATCCAGTTTGATGATACCGCTATCGGGCTTGACGAACCCGGCGATACTACCCAGCGTGAGCGTTTTCCCCGCGCCGGAAGGTCCAAACAGCACCAGAATTTCGTTTTCGGTTTCAAACACCACCCGCAGCGAAAAATCGGGCAGTGTTTTTTCGATGTCCACTTTAAGCATGAGATTCTTGTTTCGCGTCGGCACGTTTTTCCAAATGCCGAACCAAAAGCAGCAAGCCAAAAGCGACCGCCGTCATCAACAGCACCGCGCTGTTCGCCTCGGCGATTTTATTGGCTTGCACCAAATCGTAAATTGCCAGCGGCAAGGTTTGGGTGCGACCCGGAATATTGCCCGCCACCATCAGCGTTGCGCCGAACTCGCCCAAACTGCGGGCGAAAGTCAGCACCGCGCCCGCCAAAATGCCCCGCCGAGAAAGCGGCAGCGTCACATCCAGCAGCACGCGCCACCACGGCGCGCCCAGCGATGCGGCGGCTTTTTCCAAACGGGGGTCAACGGCGGCAATTGCCGCGCGGCTCGATTGCACCATCAACGGCAGCGAAACCACAGTGGATGCCACCACCGCCGCGCCCCATGTAAAAACCAGCCGAATACCGAGCGGATACAGCGGACCGCTGCGCCCCAAAATAAAGAGCAGATAGTAGCCCAGCACGGTCGGCGGCAAGATGAGCGGCAAGCTCAACACGGTTTCCACCGCGCTTTTGCCGCGAAAATCCTTTTTCGCCAGCCACAGCGCCAGCACCAGCCCCACCACCACCGCGATGGCGGTTGCCGCGCCGGCAACTTGCAGCGATAATATGAGAGGGGTCGTGATTTGTGGTTCAAAGTTCAAGGTTTGTGGTTTCTGGTTTCGAGTTTCGGGTTTTTGGTTTCAAGTCCAAAGTCGTGTTGCAGAGTAGCAGGGTTGCAGGGTAGCAAGGTTGCAGAGTTGCAGGGTTGCAGAGTCTCACCTTCTCACTTTCTCACCCGCTCACTTTCAGGGTTGCAGGGTGGTACTCGTCATTCGCTATTCGCCCATTCGCAAATTCGCTCACTCGCTATTCGTCATTCGTACCCGTATTTCCGCAAAATGGATTGCCCGTTTTCGCCCAGCAAAAATGCCACGAATTTTTCGGCGGCGGCGCGGCGGGGCGTATCGGCGATGATGCCCACCGCCTGATTGACGGTCGGTTGCAGCGAGTCAGCCACCGGCACAAAACTGCCGTCATCCAGATTGACCACCAGCGACAGCGGCACCAGCGCCACCGACACATCGCCCGATTGAGCGTATGTGAGCGTTTGCCGCACATCATTGCCAAAAACCAGTTTCGGCTGCAGCGCGTCCCACACGCCCGCATTTTTCAGCACGCGCTCGGCGACGATGCCATACGGGGCGTGGTCGGGATTGGCAATTGCCACCCGCTCAAATCGAGAATCGGTCAGGTCGGCGACGGTGGCAGGCAATTGCGATTTTTTCCGGCTCCACAGCACCAGCCGCCCGCGGGCATAATTTTGCACGGTGGCGGGGTCAACCAGCCCATTGGCAGTCAGTTGGGTCACATAATCTACATTTGCCGCCGCAAACACATCGGCGGGCGCACCCTGCTCAATCTGCTGGGCAAGTTTGCCACTGCTGCCAAAATTATATGTCACCGCGATACCGGTTTCGGTTTCAAACGCCCGCCCGATTTCTTCAAATGCGGGAATGAGATTCGCCGCAGCGGAAACCGTCAACGCCGAACCACCGTTTTTCGGCGCGCAACCGGCAAAAAAAACGAAGAAACCCAACAAACCATATAATATCCATTGCCAAAATCGCATAATTCTAATCTAACCTTAATCTTTTTTTTATTCGCTTTTAATTTTTAACAAGTATAATTAGAAATGTAGTTTGAAGGTTCCTGTAAATTCCTCAAAGGAACCCTCCTCCCTCCCTCCTGTAAGACCGGTGTCGTGGCAGCGCCGGTCTTCTTCTTTTAAACCCCGCCCAACATCGGCGATAGCAGCCGCGAGAGAATATCGAGCACGGCAAACACCCCGAATAACCCCACCACCAAAAAACCGCCCACCGCGGCGAGCACCCAATCGGTATCGGTGGGAGAAACCGCCGGGCGTTTCGGCGGCGGGGTGGAACGCCACAGCAGAACCAGCATCCAAATGAACAGAGGCAGCACCACCGCGCCGATTTCCAGCACGGCAACATCACTCAGCCAATCGAGCCGATTTTGGTTCAGCAGGGTAACGAAACTGAGCAGATTGAACACGGCGTGCAGCACCATCGGCGGGAAGATGGAACCGCTGCGCAGCGCCACCACCCCCAACAGCACACCGACAATCACCAGCGAAACCAGTTGTGCCAACTGTCCGTGCAGCATTCCGAACAGCACCCCGCTGGCGAGCGCCGCCGCGCCGCCGCCGACGGGCAGCCACCCGTGCAGCACAAATCCGCGAAACATCGGCTCTTCCACCAGCGGTGCGGCAAAAATGATGGTGACACCCAAAATGACCGCTTGCATGGTTGTTTGCGGGGTCGGCACTTCCGGCGCAGCCCCAATTTTCGACAGCAGCCATTCAAACGGCAGCGCCGCCGCGTTTGCCGGAAACCACACCAGCGCGCCCAGCGCCGCCGCCAGCAGTATCATTTTCGCCGATGCGGGTCGCAGGGCAAAAGTTTCTCGCAGCGAAAAGCCGCGCAGAAACACCCAGCCCAGCAGCGGCACCAGCAGCAAAATTTCGCCGAAAAACGAAAAGTATATCAACCCCGATTGTCCCAATTGCAACACGGCATTCAACGCGCCGAGCGCCACCAGCAGCACCAGCAGGGTGAGCATTTGCACCACCACCAGCCCGACACTTTCCCACAGGCGGGGGCTTTTGGGTGGGGTTTCGGGTTCCGGCAAAAGAATTGACTCGCTCACGCGCGCCTCAAATGACGAATGCCGCTCGGTGCAGCGACAATCACATCCGTCACCATATCGAGAAACAATCCGTGTCCCACAACGCCGGTTCGCCCCGCCAGTGCGCGGTGAACGGCGTGCGGGTCGTCTATGCCGCCGGGGAAAAAACAGTGCAGAATGTAATTTTGGTTGTCGGTGACGAACGGTTCGCCGTCCGTTTCGCGGCGTTCCACCCGGCAGCCGAGTTTTTCTGCCAGCCAGCGCGCCTGCACCTGCCAGCCGAACGGGGTCACTTCCACCGGCAGAGGTCCGCGCGTGCCCAGTTTTTCCACCATTTTTCCGGAATCCACAATGATGACCAACCGTTCGGCGTGCATTTCCACCAATTTTTCGCGCACCAGCGCCCCACCCCAGCCTTTGGTCACATCCAGTGCGGGCGAAACTTCATCCGCGCCGTCAATCGCCAAATCAATGCGGGGGTAATCCGCCAAATCACCCAGCAGAATGCCCCACGCCGTCGCCTGCCGCGCCGTGGCTTCAGAGGTGGGGATGCCGACGATATTTTTCAGCGCCCCCGATTTCACTTTTTCGCCAATCATATCGACAGCGTAACGGGTGGTCGAGCCGGTTCCCAGCCCCAAAACCATCCCGTCAGCGACGAATGTCACCGCTTTCGCCGCGGCTTGTGCTTTCAATTGTTCCTGTTTCATGTGATGTTCCATGTTCAAAGTTCAAGGTTTCAGGTTTCAAGTTTCAAGTCCAAAGTCACTCATCACGCATCACGCATCACGCATCACAAACCGGTGGGTATTCTAATGCACCCGGCGGCGATAACCAAATATGATGAGTATTCAGAGGAACGGGAAAAACGCCCTTCGATACGCGGTTCGCGGGGCGAACCGCTACTCAGGATGCGTTTTTCCCTGCCGATTTCATCCTGAGTAGCCCGCAGGGCGTATCGAAGGGTGAAAATCGGCAAAATAACCACTATGCGCCGAATGGTTACCAATTTGCGATGGGACGCAGGCGCGCCTTTGACTGACTTTTGCCGTGTGGTATAATCTCCCCCGACAAAACTATATGCCGCACGATTTTTCGGCATTCGGAGAAATTTTATGACAGACGTTCCGCAATTTATATCGGTAACACCCACTGTTTTGGATGACCGGCGGGTGACAGTAAACATAAAAACCGCCAATCTACCCGAAGTGAACCGTTTGGGCGCGTGTCTGGTGAATCTCGACCAGCCACCTGCACCCAATGTGACCCTGAATCTCGATACCGGCAGCGCGCCGGTTGCGCCGCCGCCCGTCAACGAGAAACCCGACACCGGCGACGATGAGTCTGTGGATGTGTCACAGTTTGAGCAGAGCAAATTCCCGGTGGTGGAAGTGAATCTGGTGGATGCAGACGACAATTTTGTCGCTCATTCGATGATTATCGAGCATCAGGAACCCGATTTGTCCATCACCATGCACGTCCGCTCACCGCAGGCGGGGCAAACCTACACCGCCTACGCGGAAATGATTTACCATCAGGAACTGGTGCATGTGGTCAGCGCCCCGTTTGTTTGGGAACCGCAAGAGTTGAACACACCGTAATGGATATATTTTCGTCGTTTTTGCCGAATTTTAACTGGTATAGCCTGTTGATTCTGCCGGGGTTGCTGGTGGGGTTCACTGTGCACGAATTGGGGCACAGCATCGCCGCATACCTGCTGGGAGACACATCGCAAGTTGAAAAAGGCAATCTCACCGCCAACCCGTTCAAACACGTTTCGTGGTTGGGAGCAATTTTATTCGTGCTGGTCGGCATCGGCTGGCCCAAACCGCTCCAATTCGACCCGAAAGATTTTAAAGACCGGTTTCTGGATACACTGCTGGTATCGCTGGCGGGACCCACGGCGAATTTTCTCACCAGCGCCATCGTCTTTTCACTGAGTTTGGGCGCGCTGGCAATTTTAGGGGTATCACAGCAAATTGACGGGCAGCAACTGACCCACATCATTTTTTTCAGCCGCAGCACCGACCCCGCCATTTTCGGCGACGGGTCGCTGTGGGGTAGCCCGCTGATGTGGATTATTGCCATTACCAACCGGGTATGGGTAGCAAATTTCGCGCTGGGGATGGTCAGCCTCATCCCGCTGCCGCCATTTGACGGGTTCACCGCCATATTGAGTTTTCTGGGGGTAGTGCGCCAGCGGCGGCTTTCTGCGCTGATTGAAAACGACCCCCATCCGCCCATCTCACCGGCAGACATCATCGAGCCGAAACCGGCGCCATCCAAAAAGAAAACCATCGCCGATATACATTTTCAAAAAGGCGTGGAATACCATCAGCAGCAAAAATACGATGACGCAATTGCCCGTTACCGGCTCGCCATTCAGGCTGACCCGAGTTTTGGACCGGCGTATGTCAATTTGGGGCTGGCGCACAAAGCCAAAGGGCAAACAAAAGAAGCCATCCACGCTTTGCGCGGCGCAACCCAGCACGCCAGCGACACATTATCGCGCAATCAGGCGTGGGCAGAATTGCACAATTTGAACGCCATCCCCGATGCCCCGCCGCCCCAACCGGCAAATTCCTCCACCGGCACGGGGACTATCCCATGGACAAATACCAAACCAACCCCCAACTGGACTGCGCTCGGTATGGGGATGCTGTTGCTGGTGCTCACATTCAGTTGTCCGCTGATTATGCTGCTGTTTGAACTTGCCAGCGGCGGACATTAGCGAAAAATACCATTCTTCATTAAAATGGGCTATCCACAACCGATAGCCCGTTTTTTGTGATAAACCACAGGATTTACGATTATGATAAAAATTATTACCGATTCAACCTGCGCCCTTTCCCCCGAATTTTTGGCGGAACGTGCAATTGGCATGGTTCACCTGAAAGTAAATTTCGGTGAAACCGAAAGTTATGATGAATTGAGCGGCATCTCCAACGCCGAATTTTATCACCGCCTGCTCACCGAAAATGTTTTTCCCAGCACATCTCAACCGGCGGCGGGCGAATTTAAAGCGGAATACGAACGCATCGCCGAACCCGGGGACGAAATACTGGTGCTCACGCTATCGGGAAAGTTGAGCGGCACATACGGCTCGGCGGTGATGGCATCAAAAATGGTGCCGGACATCCCCGTCACCGTGTTCGACAGTTTATCGGTGGGGCTGGGGTTGGGACTGATGGTCGCCACGGCATCCGATATGGCGCTGGCGGGCGCACCCATGGCGGAGATTCTCGCCCGTCTGGAGCAAATGCGCCGCGATGTGCGCATCTATTTTATTGTGGACACGCTGGAATATCTGCACAAAGGCGGGCGCATCGGCGGTGCAGCAGCCTTTTTCGGCGGAATATTGAATATCAAACCGATACTGACCTTTATTGACGGCAAAATTGAGGCAATCGACAAAGTTCGCTCCAAACGAAAAGCGCTCACCCGCATTTTCGACCTGCTCGACCAAAACTTCCCCGACAAAAGCCAATCGGTGCAAATCGGGGTGATGCACGCCGCCGCAGAGTCCGAACTTCCTGCTATGGAAGAAAAACTGCTGTCGCTTTTTCCAAACCATACCCGCGTCATCACCGGCGAAATCAGCCCCGTGCTGGGTGCGCACGGTGGACCCGGGCTACTGGGGGCGGGAGTCGTCTCCAACCCGGCGAGCGAGTAACCCAAATGTGAAGCAGGGAGCAGGGAGCAGGGGGCGGGGAAAAACGCGCTTCGCTACGTGAACCGCTACTCAGGATGCGTTTTTCCCCGCCGATTTCACCCTTCGATACACCCTTCACGCATCACGTTTCAACGAGGCAACGATTCAACGAGTCAACGAATCCCTATCCCTATCTCTATCCCTATCTCACTCATCACGCAAAACGCATCTATTTTTAAACCTGTGTGTTTCATAAATAGATGCCGTATCGCAACAGGCACAACAATTTATGACGGCATATCCAAACGAAAAAGAACTGGTTGAACGCGCCAAAACCGACCCGGAAGCCTTTGGCATTTTATATCAGCGGTATGTCAGCAAAATTTACACCTACATTTACTACCGCACCGGCAACCAACACGATGCCGAAGACCTGACCGCCAAAGTTTTCCATCAGGCGCTCAACCACATTGGACGGTATAAAGATAAAGGGCATCCGTTTTCGGCATGGCTGTATCGCATCGCGCACAATTTGGTTGCCAACTGGCACCGCGACCAAAAAAAGCGGCAAACAGTGGCTCTGGAAGATACAAATTTGTACAGCGGCGAAAAAACCAACCCGTATCATAACACGGTCAAAAATGAAGAAACCGCCATTCTGCTGGAAGCCATTCAAAAATTGCCCGCCGTGCGACAGCAATTGCTCATTTTGAAATTTATTGACGGGCTATCAAACGCCGAAATCGGAGAAATTTTAAACCGCAGCGAAGGCGCGGTGAAATCACTGTATCACCGCACGCTGGTATCGCTCAAAGGCTTACTGGCAGATTATCCGGAACTCATCGAGCCGCTGGAAAACAGTTATGACCATTAAACTGGTAACAGACAGCACATGCGATTTACCCGCCGAGCGCATCGAAAAATACGGCGTTACCGTCGTGCCGATGAGCATCCATTTCGGCGAAAAATCTTTTCGGGAAAATATCACCATCCACCCCGATACTTTTTATGACACAGTGCTGAACGGCGGCATTTTTCCGAAAACATCGCAGCCATCGGTGGGCGAATTTCTGGAAGTGTACAAAAAATTGGCGGCAGACAATCCGGGCGCGGAAATTATTTCCATCCATCTCAGTTCAAAATTGAGTGGCACGTTTCAAAGCGCGTCGCTCGCCGCCGAACAAGCCGCCGACACCGTGAAAGTGCATGTCATCGACAGTTTGGCGGGGTCGGGCGGCTTGGGTTGGATGGTTGCCGAAGCGGGGAAACTTGTGGCGCGGGGCAAATCCGCCGCCGAAATTTGTGAGATTCTGAACGCCCGGCGGAAAGACATCGTTATTTTTCTGGCGCTGGACAACCTGAAATTCGCTCAGTTGAGCGGACGGGTGGGAAAAATAGCGGGGTTCATCAGCGCCGCGCTGAACATCAAGCCGATTGTCAGCCTGAATGACGGCGCGCTGGCGGCAAATTATCGCGCCCGCAGTATTGATAACGCGATGAAAAAAATTGTGGCGCTGCTGGAGCAGCAACTCGGCGATACGCCGGTGAATCTGTGTGCCACCCACGCTTTGAACGCGGAACGCGCTCACACCCTGCTGGAAATGGGAAAAGCGCGGTTGAATGTGGTTGATTCGTTTGTGGAAGATTTGTCCATTTCGGTCGCCGGGCATCTCGGTCCGGGAACCGTCGGGCTGGTGGCATATCCGGCAGCGGAGTAGGTTTCGGGTTTCTGGTTTCGAGTTTCAAGTCCAAAGTCCCAGATAATGAGCAAATGGGCGAATTTGCAAATAGGCGAATTTCTATCCCTATCTCTATCCCTATCTTGCCCATTGTTCATTATTCATTGAAGTTGAAAAGGTGATTTATGCCGTACCGAAACTTTATTACCGAAGTTTTATCGGCTCATGCAGACCAGTTGTTGAATAAAACCAACCGCAACCCCGATTATGTGCGGTTGTTTCCCAACCACCGCGATTTGCCGTCGCTGCTGTCGCTGGCAACGCATGTAAAATCGGCGCTGGAACCGGTCGCACCGGCGGCAACCTTTACCGACCGCCTGCACGCCGATTTGCTGGCAGTGGCACAGTCGCGACAGCAGCAACGGTCATCCGGCTCGCTGATGACCTTCCCTTTCGTCATTTCCTCTATTGTGGGTGGACTTTTCGCCCTGCTGGGAGTATTCTTTTTTGTGCGGTATCGATTCCGGCAAAAAACCACGTCTTAATTTTATATTTTTTCGGAGAGTTTTATGAATATGCGATACAGCAAAATTTCAGGGTGGGGAAAGTATGTTCCCGAAAAGGTACTGACCAATTTCGATTTGGAAAAAATGGTGGATACTAGCGATGAATGGATCACCCAGCGCACCGGCATCAAAGCCCGGCGCATCGCCGCAGATGATGAAACCACTTCGACGATGGCAGTTGCCGCGGCACACAAAGCGCTGGATGTGGCGAAACTCACCCCCACCGACCTCGATTTGATTATCGTTTCTACCTCTTCCCCCGACCATCTGGTGCCGATTGTGTCCAGCACGGTGCAGCACCAACTCGGCGCAACCTGCCCCGCTTTCACTGTGGTGACGGGCTGTACCGGTTTTGTGTATGGTTTGGCGACCGGACATCAGTTTATCGCCACCGGCGCGTATGATAACGTGCTGGTCATCGGCGTGGAATTGATTTCGCGTTTTGTGGACTGGACTGACCGCAACACCTGCGTGCTTTTCGGCGACGGCGCGGGCGCGGTGGTGCTCACGCCGAGCAATACCCCCACTGGCGTCAAAGCGATTGACCTCGGTTCGGACGGGGCGAAAGGGATGAGTCTGGCTGTCCCCGGGCTGGGCACGGCGATGAAACTCGACCACGATGTGATTGACCGCGGCGACCATTATCTAAAAATGGACGGGCGCACGGTTTTCAAATTTGCCACCCGAGTAATGCCGCAATCAACCTTGAAAGTGCTGGAAAACGCGGGAATGACCATCGACGATATTGACCTGCTCATTCCGCATCAGGCAAACGCCCGTATTGTGGATTTGGCAGTGCGGCGGCTCGGCATTTCGCCGGACAAAGTTTTTCTGAATTTGCAAAAATACGGCAACACTTCCGCCGCATCCATTCCGCTGGCGCTGGTGGAAGCATACGAAGAAGGGCGCATCAAAGAAGGCGACCACGTGTGTATGGTCAGTTTCGGAGCGGGGTTAACATGGGCTAGCGCCATTGTGCAGTGGGGGCAACCGCTGGGTGACAGTGCGGAAATTATGGACGAAGATTTAATATGGGATATTGATGCTCTGCGGCGAAAATTGGCGCGGGCATCAACCGGGGTGCGGGTAAAAGCACGCACGCTGATGGAAGAAACATCGTACAAAGCCAGTTCGCTGATGCTGCCGCTGTACACCTCGGTGGGGCGGCGATTACCGTGGTCGAAAAAGAAAGAGAAGTAGTTGAACTTGTTGAAACTTTTTGTATGACTGAAATTTAGCCGCAAATTTTCACAATTCTCACGGATTTTAAATGTCATTCCGGAATTTCCCGCAGGGAAATATCCGGAATCCATAGCGAAACATTGTGGATTCCCGCTTTCGC
>JALVZI010000100.1:10861-14034 GCA_027022125.1 Anaerolineae bacterium
TTTTTCATCCTGAGTAGCCCACAAGGCGTATCGAAGGGTGAAAATCGGCAGGGAAAAACGTCCTTCGATACGCGGTTCACGCAGTGAACCGCTACTCAGGATGCGTTTTTCCCGCTGAAAACAAAACGTCAACACGCCCTAGTTCGTTTTAAACGCTGTCGAGGATTTGATTCTCCCGGCAAACCGAAATATAGAGTAGGGGCGGCTCGCGAGCCGCCCCTACGGATTTTAGCATTATTTTACAGAAGACCAATCATTTTCTCAGTAGGGGCACGCTGCAGCGTGCCCCTACGTTTTTGCTTTTGACCCAGATAATCTTTTGGTTTCGGAGCCGCTTTTTACGCTTGCGTTGCCTGCTCTGCCGCGCGGACAGTTGCCAGCAAAACCTCGTTGAAAAAGCGGTTTAACCGGCGATACAATTGCGGATTGGTCGCATCAATCGCCTGCGAATCAAACGTGGCGTTGATGATGGTATCCTGAAAAAAGTTGAACGTCGCCACTGTTTCACAAATGGACATCCCGTGCTGTGTCGCAAACTCGCCGTAAGAGCGACCGATGTCCCGCGCGCGGTCGAGCACGTCTCCACCCTCCGCGCCGGAAACATATTGAATCGTCAACCGCAACAATTCCTGTCCCGATTCCCGCATCACCTGTTTCTGGCTTTCGGCAACCGCCAACCGCTCCCGATGCACGGGCTGGGCGGGGTTTGCGTCATCCGGCAGGGTTGAAATAGCCTCTTGCACCGCTTGCCGAGCCGCCGCCGCCACCGCATCCTCCGGCGCACCCTGATTCATCTCGGCGATAAATGCCAGCAACTCATCCCGCCGAAACCGCCGGTGTCCCCCCGGCGTGCGGTAATGCGGCACATACCTTTTCTCCGCCCAACTGCGCAGCGTCAGCGGATGCACGCCCAGCAGTTTCGCCGCCTGTGTGATTCCCATCAATTTTGCAGGTTTATCCATAGCCAACTCACGAGCAATGTCATCTGTTTTTAATGACATTCATCACTTTCTATTTTCCCGAAATGGGTTTAAAGTGTGATTGCTGTTTTTGTTATATGATTTTAATCGTTTTTTAATGTTGGTGTTATATGATTTTATCGCTTTTGCGAAACTGCCACTTAATTATAATGCGTCCGTCAAAAGCACACAAATGCTCGTCCAAAAAAATCACTCGGTGGAAAACTTTATGCACATTCTATCCGTTGGCTTGAACCACAAAACCGCCTCTGTGTCACTCCGAGAAAAACTGTCATTCAGTTCGGCGACCCTGTGCGCATTCTTAGACCGGCTGGACGATACCCCCGCCCCCGCTTCCGCCATCCGCGAAACGACCATCATTTCAACCTGCAACCGGTTGGAATATTACGCGCTGACCAACCACCCGGATGCCGCCACTCGCGAAATCATCTCTCGTTTGAGCCAAACTTTCAATCTTTCTCCCGCCGAATTTGAGCCACATCTGTACCAACTGCTGGATGATGATGCCATCGACCATCTGATGCACGTGGCGTGCGGGCTGGATTCGCTGGTGCTGGGCGAAGCCCAAATTTTGGGACAGGTGGCTTCCGCGCATCAAATTGCACAGGCACACGGCGCCAGCGGCAAAATTTTGGGGCGGCTGTTCGATATGGCAATTCACGCCGGAAAACGCGCCCGCACCGAAACCCACATCGGGATGAACCCGGCTTCGGTCAGTTCGGTAGCAGTGCATCTGGCGCTGGATTTTTTGGGCAATCTGGCAGAAAAAACAGTGATGGTGCTCGGCGCGGGCGAAATGGGGATGCTCACCCTGCAAGCCGCCGCGAAATTCGGCGCGCAGAAATTCATCGTGGTCAACCGCACCCGCAAAAATGCCGAAAAACGCGCCATCGAATGGCAGGCGCAGCCGCTTACTTTCGATGAAATTGAAGACGGTCTGCGCCAATCCGATTTGGTCATCACCGCTACCGGTGCACCACACACCGTGCTGCACCGAGATTCGGTGGCAGAAGCCATCGCCGCGCGCCCCAACCGCCCGCTGCTGATTGTGGACATCGCCCTGCCGCGCGATGTGGATGATGACGTGATAGAAATTCCCGGCGTGCGGCTGTACAATCTGGACGATTTACAGCATCAGGTGGCGGACAATCTGCAAGCGCGCCGCCACGAAATCCCCAAAGTTGAAAAAATCATCGCCGAAGAGAAAACCGCTTTCCGGCATTGGCTGCGCGCCCGTGATGTTGTGCCGACCATCGCCGCTTTTCGGCAGCAAATGGACGCCATCCGGCGGCAGGAAGTGGAACGCACGCTACACCGTCTGCCGGATTTGAACGACCAACAAAAAGCCATCGTCGCCGAGTTGGCACATCGGCTGACCAACAAATTTCTGCACCATCCCACCGTCCGTCTGCGCGCCGAAGCCGCCAACGGCAACGGGGTGGCATTCGCCCACGCCCTGCACGAACTTTTCGCGCTGGAAAAACCAACGAACATCGAGTAACCATTATGGACACCATCACTTTTGGCACGCGCGGCAGCGCGCTGGCACGCCGTCAAACCGAAACTGTGGCACAATTGCTGCACCGGCATTTCCCCCAACTGAAAATCGAAACCATCATTTTCACCACTCGCGGCGATAAAGAACTCTCAAAACCGTTACCCGAAATCGGCGGCAAAGGGTTGTTCACCGCAGAGTTGGAATCCGCACTGCGCAGCGGCGAAATTGACCTCGCCGTGCACAGTCTGAAAGACCTGCCCACCGAAGACCCGCGCGGATTGACCATCGGCGCGGTGCTGCCCCGCGAAAATCCCGCCGATGTGCTGGTGAGCCGCGCCGGATTCATCCTGACCAACCTGCCCCACGGCGCGACGGTCGGCACCAGCAGTTTGCGGCGCGCGGCACAGTTGCTCGCCATCCGTCCCGATTTGAACATCATTTCGCTGCGCGGAAATGTGGATACCCGCGTCAAAAAGGCGCTCAATCCCGCCGGGGAATATGATGCCATCGTTTTGGCGGCAGCGGGATTGAATCGGATGGGGTTGAGCGGGCACATCAGCCAGATTTTGCCGTTTGATGTGATGCTCCCCGCGCCGGGACAGGGCGCGGTGGCGGTGCAGTGTCGAATGGACGACGGCACGACCCGCCGGCTGCTGGCAGAGATTCATCACGAACCGACCCGGCGCGCCGTCACC
>JALVZI010000101.1 GCA_027022125.1 Anaerolineae bacterium
GCGGAAATTTCCGGAATGACAAAACTCCGAACTGAGGTTTGGTAACTTGGTTGCACAAAGTTCCGTTTTTATTTTGATATACAGTGACCCATACACCCGCTTTCCCGGAATTGAATAAACTGCCGGAGCGATTGCGTTTGCTGCTCACCGGTTCAACCGCCGTCAACCGGTCGCTCAACCCCAGAGAAATCGCACAGGTTTCGCTGCGGCTGGCAATGCGACTGCTCAATGTGCCGGTGGGGCTGGTGATGATTTTCGACCGTGACCATCGTCCCATCATTTTGGCGGAGGAAAATATCCCCCCGGCATGGCAAAAAGAGTTTTCCAATACCGCCCTTTTGCCGGAAACCATTGTGCGCCGCACGCTTGACACCCAGCGTGTGGTGGTGGCGGCAGCAACCACCGAGTTTACCCCCGCCGATACCGCACTGTTTGCGTCGCTGCACGTGCAGGCGATGGTTTGTTTTCCGTTTCGGGTGCCGGGCAGTCTGTCGGGGGTTGTTTTGCTGGCACAAAACGAACCCCGCTCATTTGAAGATGAAGACCTGGCATTTTTGACGGCAATTTCACAACAAATCAGCGCCGGATTGCGCAACGCATGGCTGTTCGCCAAAACCCAGCGGCAGGTAGAAGCCGTGCAATCGGTGGCAGAAGCGGCACGAATGGTTGTTTCCAGCCTCGATTTAAACCATATTCTCACGCACATTATGGGCGAAGTGACCGGACGGTTGCACACCGAAGCCGCCGCGCTGTTACTGCTTGACACTGTGCGCGAAGAGTTGGAATTTGCGGCGGTGGCGGGTCCCTCATCGGAGGGGTTGGTGGGGATACGCTTGCCGATGGGGCAGGGGATTGTCGGTTGGGTGGCACAGCACAATGAACCGCTGCTGGTGCCGGATGTGTCAAAAGACCCGCGTTTTTTCAAAGGGCTGGACGAAGATACTGCCACCACCACCCAATCGGTGTTGTGTGTGCCGCTTCGCACCCGCAACCAACTCATCGGGGTGGTGGAGGTTATCAACAAAAAAACGGGGCGGTTCACACTCGCCGACCAGCAACTGCTGGAATCGCTGGCATCGTTTGCCGCCGTCGCCATCGAAAATGCGCGGCTTTTTGATGAAGCCAACCGGCAAATTGAACAAACCACCCTGTATGCCCGCGATTTGACCGCCGCATACAAACGCGAGCGCCAGCAGCGCGAAGCGCTTGACCGCCTGCGGTACAGTTTTTTGAATGTGGTGAGCCACGAACTGAAAACCCCGCTGACGGTGATTTTGCAGGGGCTGGAAGCATTAAAAACGCCCCGTCGCGGCGAGTTGAATGCCGAACAGCGCGAAATTGTCGAGATGCTGGAAAACCAATCGGGGCAATTGCAGCGATTGATTGACGGGTTGGTGGCGTTTGCCACATTTTCGGCGCGGCAGGGAACGATGCAGTTCAAAATTGTGTCTTTTGCCGAAGTGTTGGATGATGTGGTCGCGCTGGCACATTTCAAAACCACACGCAAGCAAATTACGCTCACCGAGCATCGCCCGCCGGAATTGCCGGATGTTCTGCTCGACAAAGAGCGAATATCGGAAGCAATTGTGCATTTAATTGATAATGCGGTAAAATTCAGTGCGGAACGCAGCACAATCATTTTGAAAACAACTGTCCACCCCAATAATCTGCGTGTAGCTGTTACGGATTACGGCAAAGGTATTCCCGCCGACAAACTGGATAGTATTTGGGATAGTTTTTCGCAAATGAATGAAACAATGGAACGCGGATTGGAAGGTTTGGGGTTGGGGTTGGCAATTGCGCGTTACATCGTCGAAGCGCATGATGGAACTATTGCCGTTGAAAGTGCGTTAGGGAAAGGAAGCACCTTTACCATTCAATTACCGCTGACACCATCCCGCACATAACAACTGTGTTCGAGTGGAAATTATGACCGAGAAAAAAAATATTAGAATTTTATGCATGGAAGATGACACCGATATTGCCAAATTGTTGCGACTGCGGTTGGAGCAAGCAGGTTATGTGGTAGATTTTGCGCCCGATGGCAAACGTGGGTTGGAAATGTACGATTCCGGCGAATATGATGTGCTGGCGGTTGACCAGCATATGCCGGAATACGACGGGTTATCGGTGTTGCAGCAATTGGCTGCGCGCGGACCATTGCCGCCGACCATTATGATTACCGGTTCCGGTAATGAAAAAGTTGCGGTAGAGGCGTTAAAACTTGGTGCGAGTGACTATCTGGTCAAAGATGTGGATGGCGGTTTTTTGGAACTGCTGCCCACCGTCATTGAGCAGGTGATGCTGAAACAGCGCATCCTCACCGAAAAACAACAGGCGCTGGAAGCGCTGGAACGCCGCAACCACGATTTGGAATTGCTGAACGAAGCCGGGCAGACGTTCACCGCCACGCTCGATTTGAAAGAATTGGTGCGCTCGCTGCTGCAAATGGCGACACAACTGGTCGGCGCGCGGGGAAGTTCCATTTGGTTGTGGGATGATGACCAGCCCGGTTGGTTGGTGTGTCAGGTGGTGTATAACGAAGGCGAACACTATTCGCCGCTGAATTTGCGGTTGCGCCCCGGCGAAGGCATTGCCGGATGGGTGGCGCAGTTTGAAAAAAGTACCATCGTTGATGATGTTGCCAACGACCCCCGTTTTTCCGAGCAGATTGATTCGCAGACCGGGTTTCGCACCACCGGTTTGATTGCCGTGCCCCTTCACGGGCGCGAAGGGCTGCTCGGCGTGCTGGAAATTGTCAACAAATTGCACGGCACATTCACCAAAGAAGATTTGACGCTCATCAAGGCGTTGGCATCGCCGGCGGCAATTGCCATCGATAACGCCAATATGGTCAACACCCTGCGGCAGCGCGCCAAAGAATTGCAGGAACAGAACGAGGAACTCGATGCGTTTGCCCACACTGTCGCACACGATTTGAAAGGTCCGCTGGCAACATTGGTGGGATACGCCGATGTGATGCTCGATTTTGCGGATGATATGTCGCAGGCGGAGTTGAAAGAAAACTTGCAGGCAATGCTCCGTTCCGGCAAAAAAATGAGCAACATTATTGACGAACTTTTGCTGCTGGCGGGGGTTCGCCAAATGGAAGTTGTCCCCGAACCGCTGATGATGCGTGCCTGCGTGAATGAAGCCGTACGCCGTTTGGGCGAGTCAATCGAACAGTATCATGCGGAAATTACCATTCAACCCGATTTGCCCACCGCGATGGGCTATGCCCCGTGGATTGAAGAAGTATGGGTCAATTATATCAACAATGCTATAAAATACGGCGGCAATCCCCCCCAATTGCACATCGGTGCAGACCCGCCCAAAGGCGGCAAAGTGCGTTTTTGGGTGCAAGATAATGGTATGGGTTTAACGCCGGAGCAGCAATCGAAATTATTTGTGCCGTTCAGCCGCCTCAGTCAAGTTCGGGTGGAAGGGCATGGACTGGGATTGTCCATCGTTCACCGTATCATCCAAAAATTGCACGGTACGGTCGGTGTGGAAAGCGAACCGGGCAAAGGGAGTAAATTCTGTTTTGAATTGCCGCAGGCATAAATTACACTGCGTGGAGGTTGGCAATGAAATTCGATATTGTCATAAAAAACGGGAAAATTGTCACTGCCACTCACAGTTATTTTGCGGATGTGGCAATTAACGGCGAAAAAATCGCGGCAATCGGCGAAAATTTGTCCGGTCGCCGCGAAATTAATGCCGAAGGGATGCTGGTCACGCCCGGCGCGGTGGATATTCACGTCCATCTGGAAATGCCCATCGGCAAATTTGTGTCCACCGATGACTTTTTCAGTGGCACGCGGGCGGCGGCGTTCGGCGGTACAACCGCCATTGTTGATTTTGTGGAAACCCAGCCCGATGAAACGATGCTCGATGCGCTGGCGGCTCGGCGCGCGTTGGCAGATGCACGCAGCACCATCGATTATGGTCTGCACATGACCATCGCCCCCACCGATATAGCCAAACTCGACCAACTGCCTGCCGTTTATGATGCCGGATGCGCCAGTTTCAAACTGTATATGGCATACGGATTGCGTTTGAACGATGGTGAATTGCTGCAAGCCTTTCAAGCCATCCGCCGGGTGGGTGGATTGCCGGTGGTACACGCCGAAAATTGGGACGTGATAACCACTCTCATCGCCCAGAATTTGGCGCAGGGAAACACATCGCCGCACTGGCACCCGCGCAGCCGTCCGGCGGAACTGGAAGGCGAAGCGGTGGGGCGGGTGATTGATATTGCCGCGTTTGCCGGTGTGCCGCTGCACATTTTCCATGTGGGC
Organism: Anaerolineae bacterium; assembly: GCA_027022125.1. Lineage (GTDB taxonomy): Bacteria > Chloroflexota > Anaerolineae > 4572-78 > 4572-78 > JANTHQ01. The sequence continues at coordinate 4,302 of JALVZI010000101.1, forward strand.
TGTCAATCCGCCGTTGACCGCATCGCCGATGCGCGGCGGCGCGGATTGCCCGGCACACCATGCAGCGCGGCCGTGCCAACATGGTCATCGACGATCTCGAGGCCCTGTTCGATTCCCATTACCGCGAGGGGCTCGACCCATGAT
>JALVZI010000102.1 GCA_027022125.1 Anaerolineae bacterium
CAACAGCAACCCGTCGCCGAAGGTGAACCCACCCCCACCCCCACCCGCCCGGATATCGCCTCTTTGGCAGTAACACCGCAAGACGCACTGGTTTTGCTTTGGGCACGGCAATCAAAAGCATATATGGAATTGGCTCTGCGTGCCGCCGGTGATGAACAAGCCGACCATTCCACCGAAGCCGTAACATTACAATACATGCTTACCCGCTTCAACATCGCCGTACCGCCCAAACTCGAATTCGGGATTGATAAATCGGAAAATCTCCCCACCGATGAACCGGTCTCGGCACCGCAGCCGACAAACTAGCAGTAACCGTACTCACGTGCGTTCTACCTCTATAGAATATAAACCGGGTATTGGTCAATCGTATGTTTGACGAAATACCCGGTTTTGCTAGAATCATAATATAACTCTTTTTAATTCTTTTTTAACGAGACGAGCAAAACTTATGGTATCACTCTCCGGCTCAAACAACATCGGCAATTCAGAAACCGAAAAAATCAAAGTCCTCATCGTTGATGACATCCCCGAAACACGCGAGAACCTGCGAAAACTACTCTTCTTTGAAGCAGACATCGAAGTGGTGGGCGCCGCAACCAACGGGCAAGAAGGCGTCGATATGGCGAAAGAACTTCAGCCCGATGTGGTATTGATGGACATCAATATGCCCGGCATGGACGGCATTAAAGCCAGCGAACTGATTACCCGTCACTCGCCATACACGCAGGTCATCATTATGTCCGTCCAAAGCGAAGCAGACTACCTGCGCCGCTCTATGCTTGCCGGGGCACGCGAATTTCTCATCAAACCGTTTTCCGGCAACGAACTGATTACCAGCGTGCGGCGCGTCTATCAACTCAGCGCAGAACAGCGCGAGCGACTGGTATACACCCCCCAACCGGGCGGCACCGGTCCCCTTTCCGCACCAAAACAAGAAGCCAACGGAAAGATTATCTCCGTTTTCAGCCCAAAAGGGGGCGTAGGATGCAGTACACTGGCAATTAATCTTGGTATTGCCATTGCCAAAGGTGCGGGGGCGAAAGTGGCGCTGGTAGATGCCAGCCTGCAATTCGGCGATATTTCTGTTTTGCTGAACCTGCACCCCAAAACCACCATCGCCGACCTTGCCTCTAACGCCGAAGATTTGGACAACGATTTGGTAGAACGAGTGATAATGCCCCATTCCACCGGCATTCACGCCCTGCTTGCCCCGCCCCGCCCCGAAATGGCAGATTTGGTTACACCCAACGCTCTGTCGAAAATTATGGAAAAATTGCAACAAATGTATGACATCATCGTGGTGGATATGTACAGTTCTCTGCACGATACCGTCATCACCGTGCTTGACGCATCTGATTTGATTGTGCTGGTCACCACGCCGGAAATTCCCGCCATCAAAAGCGTGCGTCTCTTTTTTGAAGTGACAGAGGCGTTGGAATACCCGCGAGAAAAAACGCACCTGGTGCTCAACAAAGCCAATCCGCGCATCGGCATTCGCGCCGAAGACATCCAATCGAGCATAAAATACACCGTGCAAGCCCAATTCCCGCTGGACGAAGCGACATCGGTGCAGGCGGTAAATGCCGGAATTCCGTATGTTGTCGGTCAAAGCAACACCGAACTGGCAAAATCAGTAATGAACTACGCACAAAAAGTTCATAAATTAGTCACTCAACCCGCGCCGTAGGCTGGTCAAACCCATTATCAGACCAGGAGTGAAACATGTCCTTGTTAAAACGCATTGAAAAAAATCAGCATCCGGTATCGCAATCTTCCCGGTTAGAAGAACTGCACGCCAAACGTGCGCCGTCGGTTCGGCAGAGCCAAAACACCATGTCGTCCATCAAAGAGCGCATTCAAGATAAACTACTCGCCGAACTCGACCCGCAGATGGACATCACCAAAACCGATGAAATCCGGCGCACGATGGAGGATATGTTCAACCAAATCCTCTCTACCGAAGCCATCATCCTCAGCCGTTCAGAGCGGCAGCGTCTTTTCGAACAAATTGCCGCCGAGATTCTGGGCTTCGGTCCGCTGGAACCCCTGCTGGCAGACGATACCGTTTCAGAAATTATGGTCAACGGTCCCAACCACATCTATGTAGAGAAAAAGGGAAGACTGGTAAAAACCAACTTTAATTTTGAAAGCGACGACCACGTTTTGCGTATCATCGACCGCATCGTGTCGCCGCTGGGACGCCGCATTGATGAGGCGCAACCGCTGGTTGACGCCCGCCTGCCCGACGGCTCTCGTGTGAACGCAATTATCCCGCCGCTGGCGCTGAACGGTCCCACACTCACCATCCGAAAGTTCTCCAAAACACCGCTCACCATCGAAAACCTCATCCAATTCGGTTCCATCACCCCAGAAGCCGCCGAATTTTTGCGGGCGTGTGTACTGGCGCGAACAAATATCGTTGTTTCGGGCGGTACCGGCGCCGGGAAAACCACGCTGCTCAACATTTGCTCCAACTTCATCCCCGATGATGAACGGATTGTCACCATCGAAAACGCCGCCGAATTGCAATTGGCGAAAGAACACGTGGTTACGCTTGAATCTCGCCCGCCGAATATTGAAGGCAAAGGGGAAGTTTCCATCCGCGATTTGGTCATCAACAGCCTGCGAATGCGCCCCGACCGAATTGTGGTCGGGGAATGTCGCGGCGGCGAAGCGCTAGATATGTTGCAGGCGATGAACACCGGTCATGATGGCAGTTTGACCACCGCTCACGCCAACTCTCCGCGAGACGCCATCGCCCGTTTGGAAACGATGTGTCTGATGGCAGGGATGGATTTGCCCGTACGTGCCATCCGAGAGCAGGTCGCTTCGGCAGTAGACCTTATTGTGCAGCAAGCCCGCATGCGCGACGGCTCGCGAAAAATTATCAACATCACCGAAGTGCAGGGGATGGAAGGGGATGTTGTGGTACTTTCTGATATTTTCGTGTTCGAGCAACAGGGGTTTGAAGGCGGCAAGGTCATCGGACGGTTAAAACCTACCGGGTTACGCCCGAAATTTATGGACAAAATCGAAGACGCGGGCATCCAACTGCCACCCAATATTTTCGGCGCGCGCGGCAGGTTCTAAACAGGGGGATAATGATGAACCCAATCATCATAGCATTGGGCATTTTGTTGCTGGTGGGCATCGGCATATTGCTGTATGCGCTGGTCGGCAGTTCCAACACCGACAAAACCACCAAAGACCGGTTGAATCAATATGTCGGCGATTTCGGACAACTGGATTCCACCGATGCCGACAAAGAAAACAAACGCAACGCCGCGAAAATCACAAAAACCATTGACGAAGCCATCGAATCGCAGGGGTTTGTGCAGAATATTCAGGTGCAACTCGCGCAAGCCAATTTGCGCATTACCCCTACCGAGTACATATTGCTTGTTTTTGTCAGCATCATCAGTGTGGCGGCGTTGGCATTTTTGATTTACCGCAACCTGCCGATGACGCTCGCCGGGGCAGTGCTGGGCTTTTTCCTGCCCCGTTTCTATCTCGGTTCGCGGAAACGAAAACGCCTGAAAATGTTTAACGACCAATTGGGCGACGCCATCAATTTGATGGCAAACGGATTGCGCTCCGGTTATTCCATTTTGCAGGCAATGGAAAGTGTCGGCACAGAAATGCCCGACCCCATCGCCGAAGAATTTCAACGGGTGGTGCGCGAAGTACAGTTGGGCGTTTCCACCGAGCGGGCAATGAACAATATGGTGCGCCGCATTCCCAGCGACGACCTCGATTTGATGGTCACTGCCATCAACATTCAGCACGAAGTCGGCGGCAACTTGGCAGAAATTCTGGAAGTTATCTCGTTTGTCATCCGCGAGCGGGTGCGCATCGCCGGAGAAATAAAAACGCTTACCGCACAGGGGATGCTCAGCGGGTATATCATTTCACTGCTGCCCATCCTTCTCAGCCTGTTGCTATACGCCATGAACCACGAATATATGGGGCGAATGTTCCTACCCTGCGCCGAAGGCGGTCCCACCAGTTGCGCAGCGCAACCGTGCGGCTGGATTATGAGTGGCATCGGTCTGATTTTGATTATCATCGGTTTAGTTGCAATTCAAAAAGTGGTACGAATTGACATTTAACCTTACCGGAGAGATTTAATTATGGTTTTAACCCCCACCATTTTAATCATCGGCGGTATCGTCATTGTGGTGGCGATAATATTGATTGTTGTTGGCGTTATTTTCCTTCCCAAAGCCGCTTCTGCCGATGTGCAGTTGCGATTGGAAGAATATGCCAGCCGCAGCACCCCCGTCACACTGGAAGAAATTGAAATGTCGCAGCCGTTCTCTGAACGGGTGATTATTCCTTTCCTGCAAAAAATGGCACACGCTTTTGCCCAAATGACACCCCAGCAATCCAGAGAAAAAGTGCGGCGAAATTTGGAACTTGCCGGT
>JALVZI010000103.1 GCA_027022125.1 Anaerolineae bacterium
GGGTTAGGGGGAGGGGGCAAATCCGCGATGACACAAATATCGAACACTTGTCAAACCTCAAAGTAAGACGCATCCGTAAAAAGGAGAAAACCATGCCACACATCGGAAACATCGAATACCATTATATTCACGCCGGCATCACATGGTCAGATGGCGGCGGCGCATTCGGGCTGGTTCCCAAAGTTATTTGGGAGAAAAAACTGCCGCCGGATGAATACAATCGCGTGCCGCTGCACCTCAATTGCCTGCTCATCAAATCGGACGGCAAAAATATTTTGGTAGATACCGGATTGGGACACAAACTCGATGCCAAAGGGGAACGCAATTTTGGATATGACATATCGCAGGGCACGCTGCTGAGCGGACTGGCAGACCTCGGGCTTGCGCCGGAGGACATCGATATTGTGGTAGACACCCATCTGCACGCCGACCATTGCGGCGGAAACACCATGTTCCACCCCAAAACGGGCGAGATTGTGCCCACCTTTCCCAACGCCGAATACTGGATTCAGCGGCTGGAATGGGCAGATGCCATGTACCCCAACGAGCGCACCCGTGCCACATACCTGCTCGACAATTACCGCCCGCTCTCCAAAACGGGGAAACTGCGCCTGCTGAACGGCGATACCCCCGTTGCCACCGGCGTGCGCACCGTCATCACCCGCGGACACACCCGCGCCCACCAGAGTGTGCTGATTGAATCGGCGGGGGAATACGGGTTTTTTGTGGCAGATATGGCATCGCTGAGTTACCATTTCGAGCGCACGGCGTGGGTCACGGCATACGATGTCGAACCGCTGGAAAACATCGAAACCAAACGCCGCTGGCAAAATTGGGCTGCCGATACCGGCGCCACTGTCCTTTTTCAGCACGACCCGCACATCCGCGCGGCAAAACTTCGCCGCGACGGGCGGCATTTCAAACTGGAACCGCTTGAGGGATAAAACCCTCTCAATACCCCCTCTCGTTTTAATAAATTGCGGGGGCGAGTGCCGCTTCGCCCCCGCAATCACCATCCCTTGCTCCATACTCCATATTTCCTGCGGGTGCGTTTCAGTTTTGGGGCAAGTTTATATTTTTCAACAGAATGTTACGTTTGTCATTCCCGCGAAAGCGGGAATCCATATATTTCTGCGGTGGATACCGGATATTTCCCTGCGGGAAATTCCGGTATGACATATTCAACCGATACTCACCTCCAAATTGAAATACACCCACTTCTTGCATCATACTTGACAAAAAATAACCCCCAAATTATAATCACTTCAAATTAAAACTGAATTCAGGACAACTATTATGTCACTCGAAGAAAAACTTGTCAGAGAAATGCGAAAACGGGGCAAAAAAGTTACCCCCCAGCGCCGATTCATTTTTCAAGCGCTGGAAAAAGAAAGCGACCACCACCCCACCGCGGAAGAAATTCTGCACACCGTGCGGCAAACCCTGCCCGATGTGTCGCTGACCACCGTGTACAACACCCTGCACAATCTGGTCGAAATGGAATTGCTCCGCGAAGTGGATTTGGGCGAAGGGATGACCCGTTTCGACACCAACACCGACATCCACCACCATCTGTTGTGCAAACGCTGCGGCAAACTGGTGGATATCCACCGCCAATTTCGCAATGTCTTTCTGCCGCCGGAAGACGCGCACGGCTTCATCATCACCAGCCATCAGGTCATTTTTGAAGGCATTTGTCTCGACTGCCAGATGAAAGCCGGCATGCTGAAGCAATAGCAGACAATTTCACCGCTGCCGCGCTGTGCAGCGGTCTCTTTTCGTCTTTAATTTGGAATGATTACAGTTTGAAAACTAAAACAGTTGATAACCACTCAAATTGTCCACCGGGACACAGAAAAACACGAAAATAGTTGAAAAATACCAACCGAGGTGATATGCTCACAAAAACCCTCCCCGCCGAAAAAACCTGCGCCGATATTTTGACGCAGGCAATTTCAGAAAATCCCGGCATCGAAGGCGCGGTGGTTGACCACCGCAACCATTCGCTCACTATCAATTACAATCCCGCCGTGCTGACCCCACAGCGCGCCAACCAAATTGCACTGGCATTGAGCCAGACCATCAACCATCATCAAGCCCAGTGTCGGGATGACCGCCGCATCCAGCGGGTGGATTGCATCGAAATCCCGGCAGAGAATGCGGACGCCTATCGCCGTGTTGCCGTGATTGACGAAAACACGCTGCACATCGAGTGGGAAAAACCGCTGAAATTGACCGAAGGCGCGCTGGCGAAAATCGAAAAACACTATCAGGAAATTGTGGAATCCGCCCCCGCCGAACCGCGCGAGTCATGGTGGCGGCGCAATCTGGAAGCCATTCTCACCGCCATCAGCCTGCTGACTCTGCTGGCAGGTATCATCAGCGGCGCAATGGGTGCACCGCGCGCGACAGCCGTGTTGTTTTTTGCACTTTCATACATTGCCGGGGGATACAGCGGACTGAAAGAAGGCATCGAATCGCTGAAAGAACTGAAATTCGATGTGAACTTTCTGATGCTTGCCGCCGCAGTTGGCGCGGCGAGCATTGGCGCATGGGAAGAAGGCGCCATTCTGCTGTTTCTCTTTTCACTCAGCAGCACGCTGGAAAATTACGCGATGGACCGCACACACGCTGCCATCGAAAGTTTGATGGAACTCAGCCCCGATGAAGCGCTGGTCAAACGCGGCGACGCCGAAATCTCGGTTCCGGTGGAAGAATTGCGCATCGGCGATATAATTTTGGTGAAACCCGGCGAGCGCATCGCCGCCGATGGTGAAATTGTGAGCGGGCAATCGGAAATTGACCAAAGCCCCATCACCGGCGAAAGCATTCCCGTCGGCAAAAAACCGGGTGACGCCGTTTTTGCAGGAACCATCAACGGGCAGGGTGCGCTGGAAGTGCGCGTGACCCGGCTGGCACAGGAAAGCACGCTGGCAAAAATTGTGCAGATGGTTTCGGAGGCGCAGAGCCAGCGCAGCCCCACTCAGCGCGCCATCGACTGGTTCGGCAGCCGGTACACCGTCGCCGTGATTTTGGGCACGCTGGCAACCATTTTCATCCCGTACCTGTTTATGGGCTGGGATTTTCCCACCGCGTTTTATCGGGGGATGGTGCTGCTGGTGGTGGCGTCGCCGTGCGCACTGGTCATCTCTACCCCCGCATCGGTGCTCAGCGCGATTGCCAATGCCGCCCGAAATGGCATTTTGTTCAAAGGCGGTGCGCATCTGGAAAACACCGGGCTGGTGAATGTCATCGCTTTCGACAAAACGGGCACGCTGACCAGCGGCGACCCCGGCGTAACCGACATCATTCCGCTGAACGGCACGCCGGAAACAGAACTGCTGGCGCTCGCCGCCGCCACCGAACGCCGCAGCGAGCACCATCTGGCAAAAGCCATCGTGCGCGCGGCACAGCAGCGCGAAATCTCTATTCCCGATGCGGTTGATTTTCAGGCGATGATGGGACGCGGTGCGCGAGCATTCGTCAACGGGCAAGAAATTCTGGTCGGCAAACCGGGTATTTTCACCCTGAACAGTGACACCCAACGGCTGAGTCCCATCATTGATAAATTTGAACGCACCGGAAAAACGGTGGTGCTGATGAGCCGCGACGGGAAGTTATCGGGGCTGATAGCCATTGCCGACAGCGTGCGTCCGGTAGCGAAAGAAGCCATCGCCGCGCTGAAACGCGCGGGGGTGTCGCGGGTGGTTATGCTCACCGGAGACAACAAGCGCGCCGCGGCAGCCATCGCCGCCGAAGCGGGGGTGGATGAGTATTTTGCCGAGTTGCTGCCGCAGGATAAAGTCCGCATTTTGAAAGAGTTGGAGGCGAAATACGGCGCGGTGGCAATGGTCGGCGACGGGGTGAACGATGCGCCCGCGCTGGCAGCCGCCACCGTCGGCATTGCGATGGGAGCCGCGGGAACGGATGTCGCGCTGGAAACCGCCGATGTGGTGTTGATGGCAGACGATTTGAGCAAACTGCCATATGCCATCAATCTCAGCCGCCGCTCACGGCGTATCATCAAACAAAATTTGATATTCGCCGGGCTGGTCATTGCCACCCTGATTTCCAGTGCCGTGCTGGGTATCGTGCCACTGCCCATCGGGGTGGTCGGGCACGAAGGGAGCACACTGCTGGTGGTGCTCAACGGGCTGCGATTACTGCGCAGCAAATAAATTCAGTTGGTGTCTCATCTCAGCGAGTGTATCACAGAATATCTCTCATCTGTGCTTTGCACCAGATATGTTTGATGCAGGGTCTTTTCATTCCTGCATCAAACAACCAGACAGTTTAACATAACTTTTGTGTAATTAACTGACGTTACGCAGTCGAGAATTTGACAAAACAAACATTACAATGTACCGGCAACAAACACCGGTAGCAAATTTCCCCCATCCCCCCTGTATCCCCC
>JALVZI010000104.1 GCA_027022125.1 Anaerolineae bacterium
GTGGTGGATTTTTTATCAAACCGAGATTTGCCATAACATAATCGAAGATAATCCGCAAAACCGGTGTCAGAAAAAAAATTGTCAGTCAATCAGACCCGAAACTTGAAACCTGAAACTTTGAACACCCCCGCTACCCCAACACTTCCAATTGTTTCTCCATATCGAAAATCTGGTCGCGGATGAGCGCGGCTTTTTCAAATGCCAGTTCTTTCGCCGCGGCTTTCATCTGCTTTTGCAATTCGGCGATGGTGCGGCGCAGTTCATCCACCGGGATGGGCGCGCTGATGGCATATTCCCCCGCCGATTCGGCGAGCACGTTTGCGGGCGTTTGTGGCGTTTCAACCTGCGCTATCATCTCCCGAATCTCTTTCAGGATGGATTGCGGTTCAATGCCGTGCGCGCGGTTGTATGCCGCCTGTTTTTCGCGGCGACGGTTGGTTTCGTCGATGGCGTATTTCATTGATTTGGTGATTTTGTCGGCATACATAATGACCGTGCCTTCCACGTGCCGCGCCGCCCGCCCGATGGTCTGCACCAGACTGGTTTCGGAGCGGAGAAAACCTTCTTTGTCCGCATCCAGAATCGCCACCAGCGAAACTTCGGGCAAATCCAGCCCTTCGCGCAGCAGGTTAATGCCGACCACCACATCGAACACCCCCATTCGCAAATCGCGCAGAATTTCCACCCGTTCCAGCGTTTTGATGTCGCTGTGCAGATATTGCACCTTCAGCCCGGCTTCCATCAGATATTCCGCCAAATCTTCCGCCATCCGTTTGGTGAGAGTCGTCACCAGCGTGCGCTGCCCCTTTTCGATGCGCAGATTGATTTCGTGCAGCAGGTCGTCAATTTGCCCTTCGGTGGGACGCACAATCACTTCCGGGTCGAGTAGTCCGGTGGGGCGAATGAGTTGTTCCACAATCTGCTCGGCGTGCTCTTTTTCGTATGGTCCCGGCGTGGCAGAGGTGTATATCACCTGATGGATGTGGGTTTCCCACTCTTCGAATGTCAGCGGGCGGTTGTCGAGCGCGCTGGGCAGCCGAAAACCGAAATCCACCAGCACGGTTTTTCGGGCGCGGTCGCCGTTGTACATCCCCCGAATCTGCGGCAGGCTCATATGGCTTTCGTCCACAATCATCAAAAAATCATCGGGAAAATAGTCCAGCAGTGTCCACGGGGTAGAGCCGGGCGGTCGCTGCGACAGCGGGCGCGAATAATTTTCGATGCCGGAGCAATAGCCGACTTCGCGCAGCATTTCCAAATCGTAGCGGGTGCGCTGTTCCAGCCGCTGCGCCTCCAGCAATTTATCTTCCGCGCGGAGTTCCGCCAGCCGCGTTTCCAGTTCCGCTTCGATGTCGCGCATCGCCGCCGCCAATTTGTCCTGCGGGGTGATAAAATGTTTGGCGGGATGGATGGTCAGTTCGGTGAGCCGCTGGCGCAGTTCGCCGGTCAGCGCGTCCACTTCGGTGATGCGGTCGATCTCATCGCCGAAAAACTCGATGCGGTATGCCAAATCGTTGTATGCCGGACGGACTTCCAGCGTGTCGCCGCGCACCCGAAACGTGCCGGGGCGCAGGTCGTAATCGTTGCGCTGATAGTGGATGTCCACCAGATGGCGCAGCACTTTATTTCGTTTGCGAACCGCGCCCACCTCAAATTTGATGAGGGCGTTTCCATATTCGACGGGGTCGCCCAAGCCGTAAATGGCACTCACACTGGCGACAATCAGCACGTCGTTGCGTGTAGCCAGTGAACTGGTTGCCGCCAGCCGCAAACGGTCAATCTCATCGTTAATTTTTGCATCTTTTTCGATGAAGGTATCGGTGCGGGGGATGTATGCTTCCGGTTGGTAATAATCGTAATAACTCACAAAATATTCCACCGCGTTGTGCGGAAAAAACGCTTTAAATTCCCGATACAACTGCGCCGCCAGCGTTTTGTTGTGTGCCATCACCAGTGTGGGGCGGTTGATGCGCGCCACCACATTGGCGATGGTGAAGGTTTTGCCCGTGCCCGTCGCGCCGAGCAGAATTTGGTGTTTCAGCCCGTTCTCCAACCCCGCCACCAACTGCTCGATGGCTTCGGGCTGGTCGCCGGACGGCTGAAAATCGGATACCAGTTGAAATTTTTCCATTGATTCACTCCCCAAAATAGAACGCTCGTTCGGAATTATAGCAGGGAAATCGCACGGCGCAAAACGAGCCAAAATATACTGTGGGGTTTGACACCGCAATCGCTCAATGCTACGATTGCGATATAATAGATGTAATGTCGGTGCATCAATGGTGATGCGCTTCAATCAATCACAAGGAAGGTGAGTTATGTCTAACGCAATTTTCAGAGTTCCCAAACCAAATAACGAGCCGGTGCTGGCGTATCGCCCCGGCAGCCCGGAGCGCGCCGCACTGAAAGCGAAACTGGCGGAAATGTCCGCGCAGGAAATTGAAGTGCCGATTATCATCGGCGGGAAAGAGATTCGCACGGGCAATTTGGCAGAAATGCGCGCCCCGCACGACCACAATCTGAAACTCGGTGTGTATCACAAAGCCGGGCGCAAAGAGGTCGAAATGGCGATTGAAGCCGCGCTGGAAGCCCGCAAAATTTGGGCAGACCTGCCGTGGGAACAGCGTGCATCCATCTTTTTGAAAGCCGCCGATTTGCTCTCCGGTCCGTGGCGCGCCACGCTGAACGCGGCGACGATGCTGTGCCAGTCGAAAACCGTTTTTCAGGCGGAAATTGATTCGGCGTGCGAAACGATTGATTTTTGGCGATTCAATGCCTATTATATGTCGCAAATCATCACCGACCAGCCGTATTCGCCGCAGGGCGTGTGGAATCGGCTGGAATACCGCCCGCTGGAAGGCTTTATTTTTGCCGCGACACCGTTCAATTTTGCGTCCATCGCCGCCAATCTGCCCACCGCCCCGGCAATGGTGGGGAATGTGGTACTGTGGAAACCGGCATCGAGCGCGGTGTACACCGCATATTGGATTTACCAACTGCTGAAAGAAGCCGGTCTGCCCGATGGCGTCATCAATTTCCTGCCCGGTTCGGGCGGCGAAGTGGGCGACCCCGCGCTGGAAAGCCCCGATTTGGCAGGCATCCATTTCACCGGCTCGACGGCAGTTTTTCAGGGGATGTGGAAAAAAGTCGGCGACACCATCGCCCAGAAAAAATACTACCCGCGCATTGTTGGCGAAACGGGGGGCAAAGATTTCATTTTCGCTCACAATTCCGCCGATGTGGACGCACTGGTCACCGCCACGCTGCGCGGCGCGTTCGAGTATCAGGGGCAAAAATGCTCGGCGGCGTCGCGGGCATACATTCCGCAATCGCTGTGGACGGATTTCAGTACAAAATTGACCGGCGAGTTGGCGCAGGTAAAAATGGGCGACCCCACCGATTTCACCAATTTTATGACGGCGGTGATTGACGATGGCTCGTTCCACAAAATTGCCCGCTATATTGACCACGCCCGCGAAGATGACGACATCGAATTTGTGTATGGCGGAAATTACGATTCGTCCAAAGGTTATTTCATCGAACCGACGGTGTTGCGCACCGCCGACCCGCGCCATATGCTGATGCAGGAAGAAATTTTTGGTCCGGTGCTGACCGTGTATGTGTATGATGATGATAAATTCGATGAAACGCTGGAATTGTGCGATACCACATCGCCATACGGGCTGACCGGCGCGATTTTCGGGCAAGACCGATTAGCGCTGAACAAAATGTCGGAGCGGTTGCGGAATGCCGCCGGGAATTTCTATCTGAATGACAAACCGACCGGCGCGGTGGTGGGACAGCAGCCATTCGGCGGTAGTCGCGCCAGCGGCACCAACGACAAAGCGGGCAGCGCGATGAATCTGCTGCGCTGGATGACCGTGCGCACCATCAAAGAAACGATGGTGCCGCCCACCGACTGGCGCTATCCGTTTATGGAAGCGGAATAGCGGAACGATTTTCTTCTAATAAAAAAAGCCGGCTCACGCGAGCCGGCTTTTCATTTTGATTGAATTTACATACCCAGCCAACTGCCGATGATGCCGCCGGGTCCCATTTGGGCAACCAGACCGGCAAATACCACCGAGACCATCGACATCAGTTTGATGAGAATGTTCAGCGAAGGACCGGTGGTATCTTTGAAGGGGTCGCCGACGGTATCGCCGACCACGGTGGCTTTGTGCGGGTCGGAACCTTTGCCGCCGTGTGCGCCTTCTTCGATGTGTTTTTTGGCGTTATCCCACGCGCCACCGGCATTTGCCATCATCACTGCCATAGCGAAACCGGTTGCCAGCCCGCCTGCCAGCAAGCCGAGTACCCCGGCAACGCCGAAGAGCAAGCCGACCGCCACCGGAATGATGATTGCCAGCAGAGACGGCGCGACCATTTCTTTCTGCGCGCCGTCTCTGC
>JALVZI010000105.1 GCA_027022125.1 Anaerolineae bacterium
TCCCTGCGGGAAATTCCGGAATGACATTAAAAATCCGTGAAATTTGTGAAAATTCGTGGCTTAAATGCAGTTACACAAAAAGTTTCAACCAGTTCATTTTGAACCTTGAACCGCGTTGCCCGCCCGCCAATCCGATACCGCAAACGGGGCGTACAGCAGCAGGAACATCACCACTCCGATGATTTCCAGACTGAGGATGTACCAGGGCCAGGGACCCAGAAAATCCATCAAACTGGCGGTTTGCGGTTTGCCGTTGATGAACAGATAATTGCTGCCGATTGCCCAATTGACAATTCCGACCAGCACCATATAAATGTTGGTGACAATTGCCACCCGTTTCAGCGATTGCCATGTGGGGCGATACCGCTCGACGACCGTCATATAAATGCCCGCCGTGACGATGCCGCCGTGCGACAGCAGTGCTTGAAAAAAGAGAAAATGGGGAAAGCCGAAATTACCGATTTCGGGGGTGAGGAATCCCTGCAATGCCCCGCCGATGCCCAAAAAATAGACAAATTCATACAGCGTGTAATTTTTGGTGATGAGCATCGCCGCGGCAACAAACACCAGCGCACTGCACAGATGCAGCGGCAGCATGGTTTGAATGTTCCACGTGCCGATGTGAATGTTCCACAGATGCCATGCCGCTTCATTGACCAGCAGCAGTATCGCCAGCCCAATGCGGAACCCGCGCTGAAACGCGGGGCGCGGGTGGCGGCGCAGTGCGATGAACGACAGATTGACCGCTATCAGCACGGCAATGGCGATGAGATGCGCCGTGCCGAACAGTTGAAACGGCGTGCCGTGCCATTCGCCCCCGAAAAATTCTGCCATCAACCCAGCCCCAACCGCTGATGCACCCGTTTCATGGTGGCTTCGGCGATGGGGCGAATTTTATCGGCGCTCTGTGCCAGCAGCGCATCCAACTGCGCCGGGTCGGCGATAAACTGGGCGTATCGTTCCTGAATGGGGCGCAAACCTTCGATGATGACTTCCGCCAATTCTTTTTTCAAGTCGCCGTACCCTTTCCCGGCGAAATGCGCCTCGATTTCCGCTTCCGTTTCACCGGTGAAAGCCTGATAGATGCGCAGCAGATTGTACACGCCCGGTCGGGTTTCATCGAACCGAATATCGCGCAGCGAATCGGTGGTGGCGCGTTTTACTTTTTTCAGAATGACATCGGGAGTGTCCAGCATATATACCGCGTGGAATTTCCCCGTTTCGCTTTTACTCATTTTTTTGGTGGGGTCATCCAGCCCCATCACCCGCGCCGCAATTTTGGGGATAATCGGTTCGGGCACGACAAAAGTTTCGCCATACTGCCGGTTGAATCGCTGGGCGATGTCGCGGGTCAGTTCCAAATGCTGTTTCTGGTCGTCACCAACGGGAACCAGATGGGTATCGTACAGCAAAATATCCGCCGCCATCAGCGCAGGGTAATCGAACAACCCCACCGAAGCGCGCTCTCTGTCTTTGCCTGCTTTTTCTTTAAATTGCGTCATCCGCTCCATCCAGCCCATCGGCGTGACACAGTTCAGAATCCACGCCAATTCAGAGTGGGCGGGAATGGCGGATTGCACAAACAGCACCGATTGTTCGGGGTCAAGTCCGGCGGCGAACAGCAGCCCCGCCATGGTGCGGATGCTCGTTTTCAGTTCGGCGGGGTCTTGCGGCACGGTAATGGCGTGCAGGTCAACGATGCAGTAGATGTTTTCGTGGTCGCCCTGTGTGGAAACCCACTGTTTGATAGCGCCCAAATAATTGCCGATATGAACTTTGCCGGTCGGTTGAATGCCGGAGAAAATGCGTTTTTTCATTGAAGACTCCTTCAAATAGCGAATAGCGAATGACGAACAGCGAATGGGATTTTAATACATTTTGGGATGACTGCCAATTTATGTGTTCGGGGAAATGATTTCTTTCGGGAAGCGGATGGTGATGGCTGCCGAACCGTCTTTGTTTTCCATATGCCATTCGCCGTGCAGCGATTGTTTGACGGTCGCATCAAAAAGCGTCATTCCCGCCGATGGGGACAATTCTTTTGGTAAATTACTGGGGAATGTAGATTGTTCGGTGCAAAGAGTTAAGATGATGTGTTTGCTATCTTCTTTTGTTGAAATGCGCAGTACCAACCGATGGTATATCGGCAGGGCGTGTTCGACAAGATTAAAAAGGACTTCGGTGAAAATGAGGGTTAAACTATGTGCTACTTGCGGCGAAACCATCAGTGCAGTGGCAGAAATATCCACGATGATTTCATTGCTGGCGGTATCGATGGCGCGGTACACGGCATTAAATACTCGCGAAACCACATTTCGCAGTGGAATTGGTTGCCACGTGTGGGTTGCCAGCAGTTCGTGCAGTGCTGCCAGCGACCGCACCCGCACATTGATGGCTTCTAGTGTTTTTTGAGAGACGGGGGTATTTGTTTTTTCTGCTTGCCGCATTTCCAGATAAATCATTCCCACAATAGCGGCGAGATTGTTGCGCACGCGATGGTCAATTTCTTGCAGCAGGCGGGTTTTCGCCGCCGATTCTTCGCGCAGTTTTTCGGTTTGCTGTGCCTGTTTCAGCGCCACCGCCAGCGAATCACCCACTTCGCGGGCGATTTCACGGTATTCCGGCAAAATGTCTTCGGGGCGGCTGAACCCGAAATTCAGCGCGCCGACCAGTTCATCGCCGTGTAGCAGCGGTACATTTATGGCGGCGTGGATGTTAGAGTGTTCTAGTTTTTGCGCCATCGGCGAGTTTGAGGACGTGAGATGTGCTTCCATCACCCGTTCCGACGCATCTCGATAGCGGTGGTAAGCCGGATAGTCTGATATTTTGAATGTGTCGCCGGGTTGCAATCCCTGCGGGTTGACATCGCCGGCGGCAGCAAGAATTGTGCCGGTACGAGAGTTTTCATCCAGCATCACCATGCTGACACGGCGGGCGTCAATGATGCGCAGTAATGGTTTCATCACCGCCTGTGCTATCTCTATCGGCGAAGCGGCGGCTAAAATGGCGCGGTCAATTTCGCGCAGAATATTTAGCCGTTGTGCATACAGTTCCAGCCGCTCTTCGTTTTCTTTTTGCATGGTAATATCCTCAAAAATGCCCTGCACGCCGATGACCGTGCCATTGCTGTCGTGCAGTGGTGTTTTGATGACCCGCACATAACTGGCGGGGTTGTCGTGAATTTTATGCTTTTCAATAACGTCCAGCGTTTTGCCCGATTTCATCACAAAAACATCATCCCGGTGGTATTTCTCTGCCAGTTCGCGCGGGTGCAAATCGAAATCGGTTTTGCCGAGAATTTCTTCTGCCTGCTTGCCGACCATCCGGCAATAATTCCCGTTCACAAAAGTGAACCGCCCGTCGGTGTCTTTGCGAAAGATATTTTGCGGGATATTTTCTACCAGCGAATGATACAGCGTTTCTGAGTGGCGCAAGGCGGCGTTTGTCTGTTTGCGGATGATGATGCCGGTGAGTTGGGCTGCCAGCGCATCGAACCGCTGCACGTCGGTGGCGGTAAACTCGGTGGCAGAAGAAATATCAATTGCACCCACAACCGTGCCGTTGCTTATCAATGGGGCAATCATCATTGATTTGAGTTTGAGCGTTTGTGTAACCAAATCCAGTAGCCGGTCGAGCACCGGTGGGGAGATGTTCGGTATATTGGAAAGGGCGTATTCGCGCGCTATTTGCAGAATTTCTTCTTTGCGGGTGATAAGTATGGTTTTCTGCTCGCGAATAGCCCGCGAAAACGGACTGTTGGGCGTTAAATTGAGAGCAAGTTTGGGGATGGGCTGTTTTAAAATGGCTTCGATTTTACGGCGTAGTTTGGGGAGAATAACCAGATTTTGTGTCAGCAGGCGTTTGCCGCCTTCATCTGCCAAATAGACGCTGACACCATGCCCGTTAAAAAGTTCGCGAGTGCGCTCGGCGATGAAAGCGATGATTTTTTCCAGCGGGTCGCCACGATTGGTAGCGGCATTCAGCGCATTTAAAAATGCCAAATCGGCGGTTTGTTGCGCCAGTGTTTCCAAATCGGCGGTGCGATTATCCAATTCGGCACGCAGATTTTTAATTTCATGTAACAGTTCGGTGGGGGTAGGCATTGTTTTCACCGGTGTAAATATTTCTTCTATCATATCATACCATTTGCCACAGGGCAACCGAATTTTACAGCGGGAAAAACCACGCTCTATAATTGACGAAATTACATATAGCCGTTATCTTATCTGCAGCAATCTTTATATTACGAACTAAATGAAACTTTTGAAAAGTGTGTCAAAATTACAAAAATCATCGGTAATTTTTATGATGTCATTCCCGCCTGTGCCCCGCGGGTACGAAAGCGGGAATCCACTAT
>JALVZI010000106.1:0-281 GCA_027022125.1 Anaerolineae bacterium
GCGCGAACAGTTCCGGCGGCGCGGCAACCTGTTCGATTTGCCCGGCATTCATCACCGCCACCCGGTCGGCGATGGCGAACGCTTCCGTTTGGTCGTGCGTCACATAAATGGCGGTCACGCCGACCCGCTTCAGAATTTGCCGCAATTCCAGCATCAGCCGCTCTCGCAGGGCGCGGTCGAGCGCGCCGAGCGGCTCATCGAGCATGAGCAATGGCGGGTTCGGGGCGAGCGCGCGCGCCAGCGCCACTCGCTGCTGCTCGCCGCCGGAAAGTTGGCTGATG
>JALVZI010000106.1:291-4352 GCA_027022125.1 Anaerolineae bacterium
CCCGGCGACCATGCGCAGCAGCGTGGTTTTCCCGCAGCCAGACGGTCCCAGCAGGCAGATGATTTCCCCGGCGGAAACGGCGAAACTCACGCCGTTGACCGCCGCCGTGCCGGGGGCAAACGATTTTTTCAGCGATTCAACTGCCAGAAGTGGCGCGTTCTCCACGTTTTTTCCCCCATTCTCCGGTTCCCGGTGGTTTGATGCGCCGCCATGCATACAGCACAAACAGCGCGCCCGACGCCAATTCAAAAATCCGTCCGGCGAGAAAAATTGCGGCGGGCAGGGCGAACACCCCGCTCAACCCCGCCAACCACACCCCGATATTCAACAGCCAAAATGCCCACCGCACGGGGGTGTCGTTGCCGCGCGAGCGCCAAAAACGCGGAAAAATCCAAAAGCCGATGCCCATAATGAATTGCAGCAGCCATCCCACCAGCATCAGTTCGATGTGCAGCGGCAGCAATCGCCACAGCAGGGGAGTCAGCGGCACGCCTTTGTGATACAGCAGCAGCGCGCCGAATGTGAGTCCCCATATCAGGTTGAAAAATGCCATCTGAATATAGCGGCGACTCAATTGCGGCATATCATCGCTCCTTTGTTCGCAGCCAAGCGTTAAAAACAAACGCGAGCCCCGCTAGCCACTGCAACACCGCCGACGCCGCCACCGCCCAGCCCCACAGTGCGCCGGTGTGCGCGGCGCGCATCGGTTCGGCAAACATACGCAGCAGCACCCCGGCGTTCAACAGCCAAAACGATGCCCACCACACGCCATCGAATCCGTGCGGTTGTTTTTGGCTATATTTGGGCAGCATCCAATATGCCACCCCGAAAATCAACTGCGTCACCCAGCCCACCATCAGCAGATGAAAATAGACGGGCGACAGTCCCGCCAGCCACGGCGGCAATGGTAGCACACTGCGCGCCACCAGTGCCGCGCCAATCAGCAGCGCGACAATCAGATAGATGAATGAGGTTTTGATGAATAATCGAGTGAGAATTGGCATGGTTTTTTCCTTTGGGCATAGTTCATTGACACCGAAATCACCTTGATAAATTTTATGCTTTTGCCGTAACTATTCACCGTGCAGAGTGGTACTTTGCCGATTTCATCCTGAGTAGCCCGCAGGGCGTATCGAAGGGTGAAATCGGCAGGGAAAAGCGCACCCTGAGCAACCTCGTAGAGACGCCCAATTTGAGCGTCTCTACGAAAATGTCGCTGTAACGAGATAAAACACAGAAAAATCTGCGTCTATCCGTGTTATCTGCGTCATCTGTGTTCTATTATCTAACCTGTGGCTGAGTAGTTACCTTTTGCCGAAAGTTTCCGTGATGTGTGATGCGTAACTTTGAACCTTGAACCTTGAACTTTGAACTTGAAATGATATTTGCTCAAAACTCCCCCTCATCCCCCAGCCGAAAACGCTCGATGGCGATGAATCCCACCGCGCAGACCAGCATCAGCAGGGTGCTCATCGCCAGCGCCTGCCCGTAATTCAGCGCGCCGGGCTGTCCCAGAAAACGGAAAATCGCCACCGGCATGGTGGGCGTTTGCGGGCGGGCGATGAACACCGTCGCGCCGAATTCACCCATGCTGATGGTGAATGCAAACACCGCACCGACCAGCAGCGCGCGCCGGATGAGCGGGAAATCCACCGTTTGCCACACTTTCGGCGGCGACGCACCGAGCACGGCGGCGGCTTCGCGCAGGTTGGGATTGATGCTCCGCACGGCGGGCAGCACACTGCGAATGACAAACGGAATTGCCACCAGCGTGTGGGCAATCGGCACCAAAACCAGCGAACTGCGCAGGTTGAGCGGCGGTTTGTTCAGCGCGATGATATATCCGAACCCCAGCGTGACCGCCGAAGTTGCCAGCGGCAGCATAAAAAGCGGGTCGAGCCAGCGTGCTCGGCGACTGCGGGCATCGGTGAGCATCAGCACGATGATGCCGCCCAGCACCACCGCGAAAATAACTGTCGTTAGCGCGATGGCGGTGGAATTGAACACGGCTTCGGCGGGGGGCACAAAAAAGAGTGAGCCGCGCCGGTTGATGAACAGTTCGCGGTAAAATGCCAGCGTGAATCCGTTTTCGCCCCAAAACGAGCGCAGCACCAGCGCCAGCAGCGGCGTCGCCAACATCAGCAGCATCAGCGCCAAATTGCCGCCGACAATCCGGCGGTCGGTGGCGGTGCGCACCGTGCGCTGCAGGGTGCGGCTCGATTTCAGTTTGGCGGGGCGCGCCATATTCGATTGGGTGCGGGTGTACAGCCACATCAACCCGAATGTGAATCCGATTTGAATGAGCGATAGCGTCGCTGCCACGGGCAGATTGAACAGATTCACGGCTTGCCGGTAGATTTCCACTTCGATGGTGGCGAATTTTGCGCCGCCCAAAATCAGCACCACGCCGAAACTGGTGAAACAGAAGATGAAAACCAGCACGCTTGCCGCCACGATTGCCGGTTTCAGCAGTGGCACGGTGACGCGCCAGAACGCCTGCGCCGGTGACGCGCCGAGCATTTTTGCCGCGTGTTCCAAATCGGGGGGCAGGTTTTGCCAATAACTGCTGATGATGCGCAGCGCGACGCTGTAATTGTAAAAAATATGCGCCAGCAGAATAATCCAGATGGTGTGCGTCAGTTGAATCGGCGGGTGGGGCAGGTTGAACCACGCCATCAGTTGTTCATTCAGCAGTCCGCGCGGACCGAGCAGCGCGGTGAAGGCGTTGGCGACCACCACCGTCGGCAGCACAAATGGCAGGGTGCTGACGGCTTTGATGGTGGCTTTCCCTGCGAAATCATATCGCGCGAAAATGTATGCGCCGGGCAGCGCCAGCGCAATTGTCAGCAGGGTAGAAACCGCCGCCTGCCATGTGGTAAACCACAACACCCGCAGATAGTGGCTGTTACGCACCAGTTTCGCCAGCGCGGAGGTGTCCAATCCTCCCGCCGGGGCAAAACTCAATTTGAAAATCGCCCCGAGCGGGTAGAAATAGAAGAGGATGAAAAAGAGAATCGGCAAGAGAAACGTGATGCGTGAAACGTGATGCGTGATGCGTGAAACGTAAGTTTTAGTCATCGTGTATTCCTCTCATTTTTCACTCATCACGTATCACTCATCACTTTTCATTGCAGTACCGTTTCCGTCCATGCATCCAGCCATTCTTCGCGGTGTTTTTTGATGTCTTCCGGTGAGACGGTTGCCGGTTTTTGCGGCACGACACTGAATTTGATGAACACATCCGGCAGAGATGCGGTGCTGTTGGCAGGATAAACCCACATATTCAGCGGAATATCTTCCTGAAATGTTTTGCCGAGCATAAAATCGACCAGTTTCTGCGCTTCGGCGGGATGTTTGGTTCCTTTCAGCACACCGACAAATTCAATCTGCCGGAAGCAGGTTTCGTCACCGACTATCGCCGCGGTGGGCGACTCATCGAGCGGATTTTCGGCGAAATAGACTTCGGCGGCGGGGCTGGTGGCATAACTGACCACTATCGGGCGGTCGCCATCGGAGGCGGCGGAAAATTGTCCCCAATAGGCGTCTTCCCAGCCGTCTGCCACTGAAACGCCATTCGCTTTCAGTTTTTGCCAGTATTGCAGATAGCCGTCTGTGCCGAAATGCCCGATGGTCGCCAGCAGGAACGCCAGCCCCGGCGTGGAAGTGGCGGGATTTTCCATCACCGTCAGATTGGCATAAGCCGGGTCAGCCAAATCTTCCAGTGACGCGGGCGGGGTGAGCGGGCTGTTGGCAAAATAGGCTTTGTCATAATTCAGGCACACATCGCCGAAATCCACCGGCAGAGCGCGGTTTTTCGGGTCGAGTTTTAGCGCGGCGGGGATATTTTTCAGTGCCGGCGATTCGTATGGCACGAAAATATCGTTATCCAGCGCGCGGCTCAAAAAGGTGTTGTCCACACCGTAAAACACATCTGCCAGCGGATTGTCTTTCGCCAGAATGGCCTGATTCAGCGCCGCGCCGCCATCGCCCGATTTGAGCACTTGCACGGCAATACCCGTTTCGGCGGTAAATTGGATCAGCACATCCTTGCCGATTTCAAA
>JALVZI010000107.1:0-2026 GCA_027022125.1 Anaerolineae bacterium
CAATTTTGGTGGGGGTGGGACCGCCAGATTGCGACTGCGAACCGGTGTCGGTGGCGCCACCATTGCCGTTGTCGGTCGAACCGGACGAGCCGCCACAAGCAGCCAAACTAACCAACAGTATCACACTTAATGCAAAATACACAAATCGTTTCATTTGCTTTCTATCTCCTTTTCCTCATTGATTTCCTGATGTGCCGATATTCTATATGCAGTATATGGCAAATGCCAAAAAATGCAATCGTGACAAATGGCGAGACAGATTTTTCCGCTGAAAAGAAATCATTTTCAGTGAATATTCGGTTTTATGTCTGCCCAAAAAATTCGGGTGCGAAAGTAATTGTGACTTTCGCGCCATTACCCTCCGAAAAATGCACGGTGGCACGCAACTGATGCGTCAAAGATTGAACCAGTCTCAACCCCAGTGACGGGGATTTTTGGGGGTCAATATCAGCGGGGAAACCCACGCCGTCATCCATTATTACCAGCACGATGTGCCCCGAATCATCGGTGGTGGCGGTAATCCAAATGTTGCCGGTATCTCCATCGGGAAAAGCATATTTCAGGCTGTTGGAAACCAGTTCGTTGACGATTAACCCGCAGGGAATGGCGGTATCCACATTAAAATAGAGGGCGTCATCAACCTGAACGTGGAGTTTCGCCCGTGCGGCATACGCCGATTGTAACGAGTCTGTTAACCGAGAGATGTACTTTTGAAAGTTGATGCGTTTCAAGTTTTCGGTTTGGTAGAGCAACTCGTGCACCAGCGCCATTGAATGCACCCGGTTCTGGGAATCTTCCAGCGCAGACAACAGTATCGGGTCATCAAACTGGCGCGATTGCAGGTACAGCAAACTTTTTACGGTTTGCAGATTGTTTTTCACCCGATGATGAATTTCTTTCAGCAATACACTGCGCTCTTCCAGTGCCGCCGACAATGCTGCTTCGGCGTGTTTGCGCTCGGCAATTTCCAATTCGGCGCGGTGGAAGGCTTTTTTGTAGCGGGCTTCACTTTCAGCCAGCGCACGCTGTCGTTGATGTTCCAGTACATTCCGCGACCACGTAATCCAAATTGCCATCACTCCACTGAGGGTGACAAGTGTAACCACTCGCCAACCAACAGCATCTACCAGAGATGCGTGCCGAATAATTGAAATGGCATACAACACCAAAATGTTAAATCCAAGAAACGCCACAGTAAGCCACAATGGCAATATTGCCGCGCCGAAAAAAATTGGCACTACCAAAAAGTACAATCCCTCGTACCTACCAAACAACACTGCCGCAATATAAACCCGACTGACAGCCGCAAAAAGCGTCATCGCCATAGCAACGTTAAAGCAGCCAAAACGCAACAAAATGTAGGCAATAGTAAACAGAATGAAAACCGCAATGTTCGCCAAAAAATCCGAACGGTCGATATCCGGAGAAAATCCGGTAAGAAACATCCACAACGGCAAGAAAATGACTATCGCCACTGCCAGCAAACGCGCGTAATATTGTTTTTCCAATGATTTTATGGCAGGATTTGGCTCAATGAGCCAGTGCCAAAGCCGGGCAAGCGTGTGCATCATCGTATGAATCCCTTTCTTGCCGTGTATTATCTGAATTATACCACACAGTCAGCAAACATACACCTCAATCTTCATGACAAATGTCATTCATTTTTAGTGATATATGATACTGTAAATCTCCTTTAAAAAAGTGTATGCTTGTTTAGTCAAACACTTTTTATAATCAATCAAAGGGAGGTAGTGTATGGATCTCGCAGTTGCATTGGCTCGTTGGCAGTTTGCAGTGACAACAGTGTACCATTTTTTTTTCGTACCCATTACTTTAGGGCTTTCGGTACTGTTGGCAATTATGCAAACAGCGTATTATCGCACCAACAATGAAATGTACAAGCAGATGGTAAAGTTTTGGGGGAAATTATTCCTGATTAACTTTGCCATCGGTGTTGCCACCGGGATTGTACAGGAATTCCAATTTGGGATGAACTGGGCACAATTTTCTGACAAAACAGGAGGAG
>JALVZI010000107.1:2036-4347 GCA_027022125.1 Anaerolineae bacterium
TTCGGCGCGCCACTGGCGATTGAAGCCCTGCTGGCGTTTTTTATGGAATCAACCTTTTTGGGCGTTTGGATTTTTGGCTGGGATAAACTTCCCAAAGGCGTCCATCTGGCATCCATTTGGCTGGTTGCCATCGGCTCGAACCTCTCTGCACTGTGGATTTTGATTGCAAACTCGTTTATGCAGCAGCCGGTTGGATATGTACTGCGCAACGGGCGCGCAGAAATGACTGACTTTTGGGCGCTGGTTTTTAACCCCCACATTTTTGAACAGTGGCCCCACGTTTTCACCGCTTCGGTGACAATGGCGGGCTTTTTGGTAATGGGGGTCAGTGCCTACCATTTGCGCCGCAAAGGGAAATTCCACGAAATTTTCAAAACATCCTTCAAGTTTGCCGCCATTTACGCCGCTATCGGCGCGATTTTGGTTGTTGTCAACGGGCACGGGCAGGCACAGCATATGGTTAAGGTTCAACCGATGAAAATGGCTGCCGCCGAAGCCCTGTGGGAAACCGAAGGTCCCGCGGGCGAATCGCTTTTCGCCATTGTTGACCGTGCCAATCGCCGCAATTTTGTGGACATTAAAATTCCGGGCGTGCTGAGTTTCCTCGCTCACAACAACTTCACCGACCCGGTACGCGGCATCAACGACATTCAAGCAGAATATGAGCAAAAATACGGACCCGGCGATTACATTCCCCCCGTCACGCTGAGTTACTGGCTGTTCCGCGCCATGGTCGGGCTTGGTACGTTAATGCTTTTGATTGCACTCTTCGCCCTGTATTTAACCGTCAAAAACAAAGTTGACGAGTACGATTGGTTTTTGCGATTACTGATACCGAGCATCTTCTTGCCCACCATTGCCATCTCCGTCGGCTGGATTTTCACTGAGGTGGCGCGTCAGCCGTGGGTGGTATTCGGTGTGATGAAAGTGAGTGATGGCGTGTCGCTGGCAGTATCACCCGCAGAACTGTGGATTTCGCTGATTGGCTACATCCTTATTTACGGCGCGCTCATTGTCGTCGATTGGCAATTGATGGTCAAATACGCCAAAAAAGGTATTGAAGAAGAAAGCGGTTCGCAGCAAACCGTACCGGCTCACGCTTAACCGCATCGGCAAAACATTACTCGGTAATCCGTAGTTTTTAAGGGAGATTATGCAATGGCATTTGATTTAAATACCCTCTGGTTTGCTTTAATTGGAGTCTTGTTCACCGGGTATTTTATACTCGAAGGATTTGACTTCGGTGTTGGTATTCTGTTGCCGTTTGTTGCCAAAGAAGATAGAGACCGGCGTATGGTCATCAACTCTATCGGACCATTTTGGGACGGCAACGAAGTTTGGATTTTGACGGGCGGCGGCGCAATTTTTGCCGCATTCCCCAACTGGTACGCCACAATGTTCAGCGGTTTCTATTTGGCGCTGTTTTTGATGCTTTTCGGGTTGATTATCCGTGCCGTGGCGTTTGAATATCGCAGCAAAAGTATGGAACCCAGCTGGCGAAATGCGTGGGACTGGGTCATCTTTACCGGCAGTTTCATTCCCGCACTGCTGTGGGGTGTGGCGCTGGCAAACATTTTAAAAGGCGTCCCCATCGATGAAACAATGACCTACACCGGCGGCTTTTTCAACCTGCTGAACATTTACGCGCTGCTCGGCGGGCTTGCCAGTTTGACGGTATTCATCACGCACGGCGGTATTTTCTTGGCGCTGAAAACCAGCGGCACCGTCCGCGAAAACGCCATCGCCGCCATTAAAAAAGTGGGACCCGTTGCCACGGTGATGGTACTGCTGTTCGCCATCGGCGGCTACCTTTTCACAGACGCCTTCTCCAGTCTCGGCGTCAACCCCGGTACAATCCCCATCTTGGCACTGCTGTCGCTGCTGTCGGTGGGATGGCTCATCAACAATAACCGTTTCGGCTGGGGTTTCATTATGAGCGCGCTCACCATTTTACTGTCCACCGCATCGGTATTTATGGCACTGTACCCCAATGTAATGGTTTCCAGCCTGAACCCCAAATGGAATCTGACCATCTACAATGCCTCATCGAGCCCATACACCCTTACCGTGATGAGTTGGGTCGCGCTGATTTTTGTGCCCATCGTGCTCATTTATCAGGGATGGACATATTACGTTTTCCGCGAGCGGTTGACCCACGAAACCGAACTGGAATACTGATGGCTTTTTGCCGCAGCAATTTGAAGGGGCGATATTCTGTCGCCCCTTTTTTGTTGGGGACTGGAAACTGGAGATTGGAGATTAGTTACTCACCTTACGCAGTTTGAGATTTGACAGGTGTTCGATATTGTGC
>JALVZI010000108.1:0-2345 GCA_027022125.1 Anaerolineae bacterium
TTTCACGCCCGCTTCGGCAGCGGGACGCCCGGGAAACGGCTCGGCGATGACCAGCCGCCCCAATTCGTCCATCTCCACCGAGGCGCCGATGCCTTCAAATGAGCCGCTGGCGTCTTCCTGCAAAATGGCGGCGCGCTCGGGGTCGATGAATGCGGTATGCTCGTCGCCATAGGTGGCAACCATCCCCCGAATTGCGCCGTAAACGCGCTCGGTATCGGGCGGAATATCTTTATAAAATTCGCTCTGAACGAGGTCCCACGCCTCCCAAAAAATATCCATTGAGGGGCGGTTGTCCGCGCCCGATGACGGCGCGGGCGCAGTGGATGGCGTCGGGGTGACGACATAATAAACTCGTTCCGGCGCCGGATTGGTGCGGTGGGCATAGTCAATTCCTGCTTTGAAAGCCCCCAGCACCACGGCGACCGCCAATATCAGCATTATCATCAATTTTGTAAAACTGAGTAGAAAATCTTTCATTTTAATTTTCCAATTTGCGAATGGGCGAATGGGCGAATTTGCGAATTTCGCTCATTCGCCGGTAGCACTGCATTTAATCGTGGTTATCATTTTTAGCCACGAATTTTCACTAATTTCACGAATTTTTTGTAACTACTCAGCGCACACTGCTCACCTCGAATAATCGTAGGGGCAGCCCTTGTGGCTGCCCTGTTTCGGGCGACCATAAAGGTCGCCCCTACGGAAAGGGTGCAGAAAATGTCATTGCGAGCTGCAGGTGTAGCAATCTCTGCGTTTGTCGGTTGCGATTGCTTCGGCGCTGTGCGCCTCGCAATGACAGGCTGGGCAGTTACCTGTGTTTTATCTCTCTGTGCGGCATTTTCGTAGAGACGCCCAAATTGGGCGTCTCTACGAGGTTGATCAGGATGCGTTCTCTCTGCCGATTTTTCGCCCTTCGATACGCCCTGTGGGCTAATCAGGATGAAAAACCGGCATTCGTCATTCGCTATTCGTCATTCGCTATTCGCCAACATTTCAATGGCTTTCAGCAGTTGCACGTCGCGTCCGGCGGCGCGGTCATCTTCCGTAAAAAGGATTTCCACATCGGGCGATAGCCCCGTGCCGTCAATGCTGTGGTCGTTGGGGGTAAACCAGCGCGCCACTGTGACGTGCAGGCTCGACTCATCCGACAAATCGAACACCAGTTGCACGCTGCCTTTGCCATAGGTTCGCTCGCCGACAAGTTTGGCGCGCCCGTGGTCTCGCAGCGCCCCGGCGACAATTTCGCTGGCGCTGGCTGTGCCGCCATCCACCAGCAGCACCAGCGGCGCATCGAGCAGTTTCGGCGCGGTGGGTTTCACAAAATAAAGTTTCGGGTCGGCATCGCGCCGATTCTCTTTCAGCACCACGCCTTTTTCCAAAAATGCGCTGGCGACATCCACCGCCGCGTTGAGCAGTCCACCGCCGTTGCCGCGCAAATCCAAAATATAGCGGGTCGCGCCCGCAGTGGGCAATTCTCGCAGGGCGCGCGCCAATTCTTTGGCGGTATTTCCCGAAAAAATGCGGATGTGAATATAACCGATGGTCGGGTCTTCATCCAGAATGCGCCAATCCACACTGGGATTTTGGATAACGGCGCGCTCGATTTCCAGCGTTATCGGGTCAGGTTCACCGGCGCGGGAAACGGTGATTTTCACTTTGGTACCGACTTTGCCGCGAATGAGCAGTACCACATCATTATCGGACATTTCCGGCGTGACGGGAGTCTCATCCACCTGCACCAGCATATCATTTTTTTGCACGCCCGCTTTTTCGGCGGGAGAATCCACCATCGGGTCGAGCAAAATGTTGTTCTGCTCATCGCGCACAATATACGCGCCAATGCCGCCGAATTGCCCGTCCAACTCGGCGCGTTCCAGCGCGCGCGGCTGCGGTTCGACAAAAACGGTGTACGGGTCGTTCAGCGCCGCCAGCGCGCCTTTGATAGCGCCATAAGTGGTTTGGGTATCGTCGGGCAGGTCGCCGTAAAATTTATTTTGGACAATGTGCCACACTTCCCAAAACAAGCCGAAATCGGCGGGGGCATCGGCAGGCGCAGCAGCGGCGGGTTTCGGCTGCAAGCGCAGGGTCAAGCCGTATCCCACACCAATCCCCACGCCGAAAATAAAAAGCGCGATGAGCACCGTGCTGATAATTTTGTAAACGCGCAAACTTTGATGCTCTTCCATCACATCCGTTTTTCGTTGCCCAACAGAATGTCGAACACCGCCTGCAATTCTTCATCGGAATAAAAGTGGATGGTAATTTTTCCGGCGGAACCGGAATCATCGCGAAACAAATCTACTTTTGTGCCAAGCCGTTCCTGAAAACGGTGTACCATATCTTTATCC
>JALVZI010000108.1:2355-4338 GCA_027022125.1 Anaerolineae bacterium
TCTTTATCCTGCGGCGACAGCGGCGTGCGGCGTTTTTTCGGCTTTTCATCCCCCGACATAATTTGGCGAACCAGCATTTCCGTTTGGCGCACGTTCAATTTCCGCTCAATGACAGTGTGCAGCGCATCGAGTTGGGCGCGCGGTTTGGTGATGCTGAGCAGCGCGCGGGCGTGTCCTTCGGTGATTTTGCCCGCCGCCAGCGCATTTTTCAATTCGTCGGGCAGTTTCAGCAAACGCAGGGTGTTCGCCACGGCGGTGCGGCTTTTGCCCACTTTTTGCGCCACCACTTCCTGCGTCAATCCGAATTCTTCCATCAGTTGAGCATACGCCTGCGCCTCTTCCAGCGGGTTCAAATCGGCGCGCTGGATATTTTCCACAATGGCGAGTTCCAGCATTTGCTGGGGGGTAATTTCTTTCACAAAAACAGGGACTTCGGTCAGCCCGGCGCGCTGAGATGCCCGCCAGCGGCGTTCGCCGGCGATAATCTGATAGCGGTTGCCCACCTGCGTGACCACAATCGGCTGAATGATGCCGTGTTCGCGGATGGATTCCGCCAGTTCGTTCAGTTTTTCTTCATCCATTACCTGCCGTGGTTGGTGCGGGTTGGGATGAATGCGCTCGACGGGGACGGTGATGGGCGTGCCGCTCGGTGCGGGCGGTGTTTTCGGCGTTTGGGGGATGAGTGCCCCCAGCCCTTTGCCCAAACCCTGTTTTTTGCTCACAATTATGCCTCCTTCTGCAACTCGACGTGCGGGCGGATGCGGGCGAGAAATTCTTCGGTGAGCGCACGGTATGCCAGCGCCCCTTTCGAGCCGGGCGCAAATGCGAGAATATCTTCGCCGTAACTGGGGGCTTCGCTGAGGCGCACATTGCGCGGAATGATGGTTTTGAACACCTTTTCGCCAAAATGCCGCCGCACCTCTTCCACCACTTGGGTGGAAAGGTTGGTGCGCGGGTCGAACATCGTCATCACCACCCCGGCAATTTCCAATTGCGGATTCAGATTGTCGTGCACCAGTTGGATGGTGCGCATCAGTTGCGTCAAGCCTTCCAGCGCCAGATATTCGCACTGCACGGGGATAATCACGCCGTGCCGGGCAGTGGTCAGCGCGTTGACGGTGAGCAGTCCCAAACTGGGCGGGGTGTCAATGAAAATGAAATCGTATTGGTCAACGATGGATGCCAGCGCCCGCTGCAAAATCATTCCGCGGTCGGGCACGTCTATCAATTCCACCTCTGCGCCCGCCAGCGCCGCCGATGAAGGGATGAGGCTTAAATTTTCCCGCGAGGTGGGGACAACCACTTCGGCGGCAGGCATTTGGTTGATGAGTACATCATACAGCGAAAGCCCGTCATCGCCCACCGAAACGTTCAGGCTGGAACTGGCGTTCGCCTGCGGGTCGGTATCAACCAGCAAAACACGCGCGTGACGCGCCGCCAAAAATGCCGCTAAATTGACGGTTGTGGTGGTTTTTCCCACACCACCTTTTTGGTTTGCAAAAGCGAAAATAAATGTCATATTTGTCCTTTGTTATTGGTTATTCGTCATTGGAGATTGGTGATTCGTATTTCGTATTGCGTGATGCGTGAAACGTGATAATTGCAACCCTGCAACTTTGCTACCCTGCAACCTTGAACTTTGAACCAGAAACCAGAAACACATCTTAAACAAAATCCCACCGGAAGGGTGGGACAGTGTTTGCCGGAAGAAAGCAATCGGATGTGTTTGGGCGGCAGCACACCCCGGTTTCCCACCCGAACGCGGGCATTAACTATTTGGGCAGAATGACAACTTTCCGCCGCTCGCCTTCTCCGGTGCTTTCGGTATAAACTTTATCGTGATTGCGCAATTGCATGTGGATGATGCGCCGCTCGTTGGGCGGCATCGGTTCCAGCGACACGCGCCGACCGCTGAACACCACCCGGTCAGCCATTCGCATTGCCAACTGTTGCAGGGTTTTTCGGCGGCGCGCCAGATACGAT
>JALVZI010000109.1 GCA_027022125.1 Anaerolineae bacterium
CCCAAACGATGGTCGGCTATAAATTTGTGTTCCGCGATACAATTTTTATGGCGTTTCTGTTCGTTTCAATTTTGGGACTCATCGTGTATATTCAAATGTACAGCACGCTGTCGGTATATTTGGATGAGGTTTTCGGCACGGGCGCGCGCGGATACGGCTATCTGTTGAGCATGAATGCGGCAATGGTGGTGCTGTTTCAATTTTGGATTACCCGCCGCATTTCCAACCGTCCGCCACTGCTGATGCTGGCGCTCGGTACGGCGGTTTTCGGCGTGGGATTTTTGATGTACGGGTTTGTCGGGGTATTTTGGCTGTTTATGGTGGCGATGGCTATCATCACCATCGGCGAAATGATTGTCACCCCGGTGGGGCAAGCATTTGTGGCGCGGCTCGCCCCCGCCGATATGCGCGGGCGCTATATGGCGATGTTCGGGTTTGCGTGGGCTGTGCCGCACGCGGTGGGTCCGCTGCTGGCGGGGTTGATTATGGACAACACCGACCCGCGCCGGGTGTGGTATGCCGCCGGTATCGTGTCGGCAGTGGCAGTGGTCGGTTACAGCGCATTACATTTCGCCGTGCGCAATCGTCTGCAATCTGTTGACGATACGCCGGCGGTCAATCCGCCACCCGTTTGATGCGCGCACCCAATTGCCGCAATTTCTCTTCGATGCGCTCATACCCCCGGTCAATCTGACGGATGTTGCGGATGGTGGATGTGCCCTCTGCGGCGAGTGCCGCCAGCAGCAGCGCCATTCCCGCGCGGATATCCGGGCTGGAAATGCCCTGCCGCTCGGCGTGCAGCGGGCTGGGTCCCTGCACCACCGCCCGATGCGGGTCGCACAAAATGATGCGCGCGCCCATCGCAATCAGTTTATCCACAAAATACAACCGGCTTTCAAACATTTTTTCGTGAAACAGCACCGTGCCGTTTGCCTGTGTCGCCACCACCAGCGACACGCTCATCATATCGGCGGGAAAAGCGGGCCACGGCGCGTCTTCAACTTTCGGTATCATCCCGCCGATGTCCGGCTTAATTTCCAGCGGCTGGTTGGCAGCGATAAAAATATCTTCCCCCCGAATTTCTGGGTTCACCCCCAGTTTATCGAAAACCAGCAGTGGCATTCGCATGTGATGCGGTGCGGCGTTTTTTATCAGAATTTCGCTGTGGGTGACGGCTGCCAAACTGATGATACTGCCCACTTCCAGATAATCCGCGCCGAGGGTGAACTCTGCGCCGTGCAGACGGTCAACCCCGTGGATGGTCAGCACATTCGAGCCGATGCCTTCGATGCGCGCACCCATTTTATTCAGCAGCAGACACAATTCTTGCACATGCGGTTCGCCGGCGGCATTCCACAGTGTGGTCGTGCCCTCTGCCAGCACCGCCGCCAGCAGGGCATTTTCTGTGCCGGTGACACTGGCTTCATCCAGCAGATGGTCAGTCCCCCGCAGTTTATCGGGCACAGACAGTATGAACTCGCCGTTGTGGTCAATTTTTGCGCCGAGGGCTTGCAAAACCAGCAAATGGGTGTCGATGCGCCGTCTACCGATTTGGTCGCCGCCGGGTGCGGTGAGTGTAATTTTTCCGACCCGCGCCAGCATCGAACCCATCAGCACCAGCGCCCCGCGAATCTGGCTGAACAGCAGGGGGTCGGGCATCGTTTTGCGGATAGTTTTTGCGTGCAGGGTGACACTGTGTGCCGAATGGCGGGTCACATCCACGCCGAGGTCTGCCATAATTTCCAGCATGGTGCGCACATCGCCGATGTCGGGCAGATTGTGCAGCGTGACGGGTTCATCGGTCAGCAGCGCGGCTGAAATGAGGGGGAACGCGGCATTTTTATTGCCGCTGGGGGTATAGGTTCCGGTCAGCGGGTGTCCGCCTTCGATGACAAATTCTGGCATAGGTTTCTCCAATCGTGTCGCGTTTTTTCCGCGATTGCGGATATTGTACCGCAGCCGTGAGTAGGCGCAAAAACGAAAGATATTTTCGGGGTTTCACCACAAAATGTGGGAAGATAATCGGTGCGACACACTATATATAGTGTCTGAATTTGCGAGTGCCGCCCTGCGGTTCATTTGGGAAAGCGATAAAAATATGGTATAATTTCTTGACTGCTCAGCGCACGGTATTCGTTTTGAACAGGCGTAGGGGCAGCCCTTGTGGCTGCCCTGTTTTGGGCGAATAGCGAATTACGAGTAGCGAGTGTTTCCTGCTTCCGTGATGTGATGCGTGAAGTGTGGGACTTTGGACTTGAAACTCGAAACCAGAAACCAGAAACCTTGAACTTGAAACTGCTTAAATCTTACCGGCAACTCCGTTTTTTTGCCGGACGCAAAAGCAACAAAACCCCGTCAAAAAAGTGACGCCGGTTTGGGAGTATATTTGTGGCAGAACAGAATACGCAACAATATGGTGCGGAGAATATCCAAGTTTTGGAAGGGCTGGAAGCGGTGCGTCGCCGCCCCGGAATGTATGTCGGCGGGACGGACATAAAAGCCCTGCACCATTTGGTTTATGAAGTGGTGGATAACTCGATTGACGAGGCGCTCGCCGGGCGCTGCGATACCATCACCGTGACCATCCACCCTGATGAGAGCGTGACGGTGGTGGACAACGGCAGCGGCATTCCGGTGGAGCCGCATCCCGAAAAGAAAATTTCCACCCTGCAATTGGTGCTCACCTCGCTGCACGCCGGGGGCAAATTCGATAATAAGGCATACAAAGTTTCGGGCGGACTGCACGGCGTGGGTGTCAGTGCGGTGAATGCGCTGAGTGAATGGCTGGTGGCGGAGGTTCGGCGCAACGGCTATCTCTATCGCCAGCGATACGAGCGCGGCATCGCCGTAACGGCGGTGGAACAGGTTTCGCCGCTGGAAAATCCCGCCGACACCGGCACGAGCATCACCTTCAAATATGACGAAACCATTTTCCGCGAAGTGGACGGGCTGAATTTCCACACCCTGTTGCAGCGATTCCGCGAAATGGCGTTCATCACCAAAGGGATAACCCTGACGCTGGTGGACGAGCGTACCGACCCCGTTACCGAGCACAGTTTCTATTTTGAAGGCGGATTCGCGTCGTTTGTGCGCTATCTCAACCGCAGTAAAAAAACACTGCACAGCATCATCGCCGGGGAACGCGATGTGGATGATATGACAGTGGAAGTGGCGTTTCAATATACCGATGCCTACACCGAAAATATCTACACGTTTGCCAACACCATCCACACCCCCGATGGCGGCACACATTTGACCGGTTTTCGCACCGCACTCACCCGCACCATCAACGATTATGCCCGCAAAAACAACCTGCTGAAAGAAACCGACAGCAATTTTTCCGGCGACGACATCCGCGAAGGGTTGACTGCCATCATCTCCATCAAACATCCCGACCCGCAGTTTGAAAGTCAAACCAAAGTGAAGTTGATGAATACCGATGTGCGTTACGCGGTGGAAGCGGTGGTGTCGGATGTGACGGCGGTTTATCTGGAAACGCATCCCAAACAGGCGAAAGCGATTGTCGAAAAGTGCCGCACATCGGCGCGGGCGCGCGAAGCCGCCAAAAAAGCGCGCGATTTGGTCATCCGCAAAAGTGCGCTCAGTTCGATGGCGCTGCCGGGCAAACTCGCCGATTGTTCCGAGCGCGACCCGGCACGGTCGGAACTGTATATCGTTGAGGGTGACAGCGCGGGGGGCAGTGCCAAAATGGGGCGCGACCGCCGTTTTCAGGCGATTTTGCCCCTGCGCGGGAAAATCCTCAATACCGAGCGCGCCCATTTGGATAAAATACTCAGCAATAACGAAGTGCGCGCTTTCATCACCGCGCTGGGCACGGGTATCGGTGACAGTTTTAACGCCGATGACCTGCGCTACCATCGCATCATCATTATGACCGATGCGGATGTGGACGGCGCGCACATCCGCACCCTGCTGCTCACATTTTTCTTCCGCTATATGCCGGAAATTATCGAGCGCGGGCATTTGTATATTGCCCAGCCGCCGCTGTATGCCATTTCACAGAAAAAACAAATCCATTACGCCTTTTCCGATGCTGAACGCGACCGGATACTGCAGTCGCTCAACGGCGACAAATATCACGTGCAGCGGTATAAAGGTTTGGGCGAAATGAACCCCGAACAACTGTGGGAAACCACCATGAACCCCGAAAGTCGGGTACTGCTGCGAGTTGCCATCGAAGATGCCGCCAGCGCCGACAAAACTTTCGATATGCTGATGGGGAATGTTGTTTTGCCCCGCAAACGCTTTATTCAAACCCACGCCAAAACCGTGCAGAACTTGGATGTGTGATGTGTAGGTTCGCATATATAATGAGACTAAACAATAGTTGATGAGACTGGAATTTCGTTTTTTAGTATATGATGAGATTAGGTTGGACTATCTTTTCTGGACATCATATATGGAAAGAGAGGACATCAAGAGGTGTTTGAATTAACAGCTAATGACATCTCGTATTACCCCTCTTTTAAATCGCACAAACTTACAAGCAGGTGAATCTTTAATCTCTCTATTGGTGCGTTTGTCTGCCCTCAATCATTATGCTCCTCACCCCCAATTAATTCTTCAGTTTTCCCGGAAGGCAATCGCAGAAGACGATTCAATCATTAATTTTACGCAACCAGCATCGTTTCATTTTTTTTCAAGTTTCACATTATTACCTGAATCTACAATATACAAAGCGACATACCATTCATTTGCAAAAATTTTTACCCCACCCAACAGTAATATTGACATTATAAAAATAACAAACAACGAGAAATTCCCCCTTCTGAACGAACACGTTCAAAAAAAACATACTTGGCAGCAATCGAACTTGCCATTTTGCCCGTATTGTTTACAAGAAAACAATTATTATCGTATTAATTGGTCATTGTCAGCTATATCAGCTTGTCTCCGGCACAAGTCTCTTTTAGTGCAAGGGTGCCCACGTTGCGCCTCTCCCCAGACAATGGCTCATATCCTAACTGGTTTTTGTCAGCAGTGCGGATTTGATCTACGTGATAGCAAGCCTCGAAGTATAAAAAACGATATTGATGGAATTCTGGCGCAATCAATAGTGTGGCACTGGCTAACGGAAGGCAATTGGAAATTGGATAATGATATTGATTTGCCAGATGCGCCAAGTCAAGCATTGTACCATATAGCAGCAGGATTGACACGCGCTATGCTGCGTATCAATAGACGTTGGGATTACTTACACAATCCATTTCACCTTGATGATGCATCAGTTTTCCCAATGAATCGGCGACGTGATATTTCTGTAATGAGATCATATTTACTTTGGACGACAGCTATCACTGCATTATTAGATTGGCCAACCAGTTTCTATAGGTTTTTAGAAGCTTATACGCTTCGTGACCAACGTGAACCAACAGATTCCATTGTTGATGACTTGGGATACTTGTATTACATACGGGACCATCCATTTTGGGATCACTCGATATTTGATTTCTTGCACGTTGCTTTGAGTTCGTTTATCGACGAACGGTACCGATTTGGTATTATTGTAAATCAACTGTACCGAAAAAATATTCCTATTGCTAGATTTTATAACTCAACTCCATATATTAACCTATCCATTGCGGCAAAGCGTTTGCGTGTATCACGGTCACTCGTAAAACGATTGGCTTCATTAGGATATTTGACCACGTTTATGGCAGAACACAGAGATCTATCTCAAAATCGATATAATCTGGTCAAGACTACGGATGTAATGGATTTGCAAGGAACATGGCGCAAGGGTGTTCCTACTGTCGATACAGCCCGAATTTTGGGGGTATCGGAATTTGATGTGACAGATTTGATAGCGATGGGGGTACTACATTCGCCATATAGCGGATACATCGAGAGAAAGACAATAGACGATCTCATCACGTCACTGCGCCGGGTCGTACGCTATCGGTATAGCGATGTCTCTGGCGCAATCACGGTAGTAGAAGCTGCTCAATTATTGGGTTTGACAGTGGCAGAGGTAATAATCCAAATTTTAAGTGGTTCACTTATAGCAGAGTGGCCTCCGGATCATTCTGATTTGGAACATTTGTCTATCCACACAAAGTCTCTCCCTAATCCACAATAAAATTGATATTGAATTTCTTGCCAGAATCAGGTATAATTTTGTCAGATTTTGTACAAAATCCAAGTTGATCCCCACTGTCAGATTTCACACAGTTTTCATCACAGCCCGTAATCTCCAACCGTTCGTTGGGAAAGTTGCTCGTTGTATGGATACATTGACTGCCAATATTCCTGTGCCTCGTTTGCCCATTTCATTATCAGATGATGAACAAACTATCCTGGGTATTCTTGATTCCGTTCCCACTTCGGTTGCTACGGAACCCTATATCATACGCATCACAGAATACTCACAAACCAACGTCGTCCGAATACTAAAAAGTCTTGAAGAACGCTATTTAATTTCCGTGTATGAATCAATTTATGGCCGTTATTTTACTGCTACATCCTTGGGAATTATTATCTTGCGTCAAAACTTGCAACCAAGTTCAGTTGTTGCATCTACAATGCCTATTCCTTGTTCTGAGAACCAGGCACGAAAACGCCAACAAGTTCGCGTAAGCCCTGGTCAATACCGTGTTTTGCAAGCTATAGCCAAATTGTCTGGAGCGGGAGATCCACACCAAGCCGAAGTTGCTCGTGTCGCAGCCTATTCCACACGTCAAGTGCAACGCCTGTTGGTAGAACTGGAGGCACAGAAGTTGGTCCGGTCATACCGACAGGGGTCACACAAAAAAATGGCTCTCGAAGAAGCCGGACGTGAAATATTAAGGAATAAATCGAAATATGTTTTTCCGCCAAGCAAAATTGAACAGATTACACAACCATTGACAAATGAACAGATTGAATTGCTAAATGTCGTTAAGGATATTACCCGCACTTACTCGTTGGGCATACGCGAACTTTTACCTGCACTACACTCACTCGCCGACTTGCTTGGAAAAACTGCAAATGCATAGTAGTGCAGTTATCTATCTTTCAAAAAAAGATAGTGTTTGCATTTGTCGATACCCGGACCGGAAACCGCTTGCAACTTTCCGCTTTTCACCCATATAGTGAGTTGCGAGCGGCTTATTCCCAGTAATTTTGCCATCTCCGGACCAGTCAATCTATTTTCCGGGCGCAGTTTTTCAACGATTTTACGATAAAACAAATATCGGTGCGTTTTGCCGGATTTGCCTCCGGTTACAGATTCCAGACGCCCATTTCGCGCCCATTTTTGAACAGTTAATTCTCCCACTCCTAAAATTTTTGCAGCCTCTTTTGAAAAAATATATGTTTCACGGAACTGAGGAACTGTATCGGGCGCAAAATATTGTGCATTGGCAAATGTGGCAACCGGACGAATGATCCCTTGTGACACCCATTTACTCAATGTGGATGGTTTAACCCCCAATTCCCTTGCCACATCTGTGCGATGGATCCATCTTTCTTTATGCTTCACATAGTTTTGCATTGCATGGATGTCTGTTTCCCAAAAATGCAGCGTACCTAAATCAGATTCAGGCAGAATTAATCCCGTTAACTGCCCTTCGGCAACCAGATTTAATAAATTTGCTGCATCCAACCCGACGGAAGTTAGCTTTTGCGTTGCCTGCTTCAATCCAATGGTGGTCCGAGCAGCAATATTATCATCTATTGGGGGCTCTCGGCATTGGCTGTAGATTTTTTGTTTGAGCGAAATGATGGATGACTTTTCTACAAGTTGGGGTGAAATATCACCTTGATCGTTTTCATAGGCATTGCAAACACGAATGAGACCAAAACGCAACATCCTTTTTACAGTTGACCGGGAAAGCCCAAGGGTTTTGGCTGTTTGCTGCATCGTAAGATAAGGTAGGTGTTCAAGAAATTCCGGACGTGGTTTATACCTGGTTGAGGTGAAAATCTTTATTGACGGACGGTAATACTGGATAACATACTCGTCAAAAGCTTGTTGGACTGCAGAAAACATCTTGCCTTTCCACCGATGTTGTAACCAGGAGGTGTATAACCCTGGAAAATCAGAAGATGGCACACCTGTCATTGTAGGTTCGACATAACTATTCAAAAACTGCATAAAACCGTCCGGCCAATTCAAAAGTGCTGCGGTGGCAGTATTATACAGTGCCATACTAATTGTAACTGGAAGCTTTTTCCCCTTGCGCACAGGAGAAAAATTTTTTAAACGGCGAAATCGGTGCCATATACCGGGTTGACTGGATAATGCAAATCGAAGACCGTCAATAATACGAAAAATAACTTGTGCCGGGAGATCGGCCAACCCTTCAAAATTCGATGTGTCGCCATTAATGAGTGCCTGCAAGGCTGCCTGTATTTGTATGTCATTATTGGGAATACCATTGTTATCAGCCATCGGGCGGGCGAGATTACCACCACAAGATTGGCAAGTTTTAAGGATTATGGCGTGAATAGCAACCGGTTCACCGCATATCGGGCACGCTGATTGCAATATGCTACCATGCATAACACAGATTGAAACCGGTACAAGAGACCAAATTAATCTGTGGTACGGTTCCTCGGCGATACATTCCGGGCAGTATTGGCATTCCGAATAATTACGGATATATCGTGCGGCATATGCTTGTGGCAATACAAGCCGATTATCTTCAATAGCAACATGTATAGATGCGGCGGTGCTTGTATCAACCAGAAGTTGGGACGTAAAGCAATGTGCAGTCGAGGCATATAATTTTGCAGGATCAATCAGAAGATACTCACCCAGGCGTTGAAATACACCTTTTTTGCGCGGAGGTAACAATCTGTGCCTGGTTCGTGCTCCCGGAAACAGGAGGCGATTAATTGTGCTTGGCGGGGCGCAATAATTCAGCAAAGCCACTCTTTCCATCAACGATAGCAGAGACTCACCAGGGAGTAAACGAGTGCGGTTTATTAACGGAGAAATCATATGGTTTAACGGATGATAGTTGTTTATCCCTTTTGTAGTGCAATTTCGTAAATTGAAGTCATATTACAGATCCGGGGGAGCAAACCTTTTTTCCCATTTAGTGTCAAATGGATTGTACTGTTTTTCCAGCCGCCGCCGTAGTTCACGGTTAAAAATCTCTTTTAAAAATTTCATCTCAATTATATCCGCCCGCGCCTTATTTGCTAAATCCGCACTCAAAATCAGCAATTCTTTAATATGTCTGGTGATACCATTCGTGGCGTAATATATGCGGTACAATAGATCCACATCCGTATCTGACTTCCATGGCAGATTTTTCCCGATTAATCCTTCCCAACGCCGAATGAAATTACCAAACTCTTGAATGGTTTCCGGTCTTTTTGTGTCAAATTGGAACGGTTCCAACGTTTCAATGGTGAAAAGACTATTCAACTGGGCGTTTGAACGTATTATCCGCTCTATTTCAGGTTGGATGCCGACGACAACCACCGGCACATTCGTTTGTTTGATGAGATCTTTTAGCCAATCAGTAACATCTGCCATAACGCGTTGCGTGCTAAAACGGATCATGTGCTGAAATTCATCAATAATTATCAGTTTCACTTGACAGTCATTTTTAATAAACTCTCTCAACCGATAATTGCGCGTCCAGGGCGTGTTACCCGGATACCGTGTTTTATGCTTGCTTGTAGAATTTCCCCACGCAGCCAATGGATCGCCCAATGCAGACAACATTTCCGTAATCATGTTCGGGATTGTAATTAGTTTTGGCACGGTCACATATAGCACAGGCACCTCAGTATGGTTGCCAACGAGTTTTCGAGGATGTTTCTGGGTGTAATAGCGGGCAATTGAGGATTTTCCAACTCCTTGAGGACCTTCATATGCCAAGCAACGGACCTCACCTAAAATTTGTGTCGTATGGTGGAGATCTTCGATTTGGTCTAAAATACGCTGGAATCTGGGATAAAATATCAATTTATCACGTGCAAGTTGTAGGTGAGCATTATCCGACATCATTTTCCTCCATTGCATTATCACGATCCGGTGAGTTTAAATTATGTACATCCCATCCATCGGGTATATCGTCTCGTCGATCAAAGAACGTCGTATGGTTATCTGCCTCTGGCGGAGAGGGCACATTATCGTTTGCTCCGGGTTCTGACACGGAAATATCCAATGCACTGGATGGTTTATCGCCAATCGTCATCCGTCCGCGTTGTCGATGTGACCGCTGCCGTTTTTTCCTGTTCAGACCCTCATTAATAATTCGTTCAATTTCTAGCCTGGCATGCCATAACGATTTCAAATCAAGACGCTCATCGTCTGTTTTATTCAAGCGAGCGTGACGCTGGATATTTCTATGTTGCCATAACGATAATCCAGTGGTGTATTTCTGGTCTATTGCAGCCACTTTAATGTAATCTTTGTTGAATGGATCGAAAACATAGACGTAGCTGATATCCGTCGGGTCATACAATACATGTACTTTTCCGTCACCGATTTTGTGCCGTAGAATTCCTAATTGTGGGTTATCTATATCATTGTACAATATTGACCATAATGATACCCCGTAGTGCTGTAATCGCCGTTCAATACGAGGCCGTAGCATAATATCGAGTTCACGAACATTTGCCGGAAGATTCGGAATAAATCCATTTTGCAATGCTTGTTTCCAGCGACTGGCGGGTTTGATGCCATTGAGTCCACGGTGAGGCGACTGTGCGTATTCATCAATGATGAACAGATTAATCATAGTATCAACCTGATCTATATAAATACACGTTTGCTCATCCGGATCATAATCACCTTTTTGCAAAATATTTTCAAATGTTGTTCCAGGCAATGTATGCAGACGTGCCATCTGTGTCTTTAAGAATCGTTCAATGGTACCCTTTTCCCATGGGCTACGAGGTTTCGTATCTTCTAGCACGATACCGAGTTGCAGACATGCCTGCTTCAAATCACCACCGATAAACTCACTGCCTCTATCTGTAACTAATTTTTGGGGTATTCCATATGCCACCCATTCATTTCGGGTTCCAAAATTTTCGCGGGTTTGTTTCGGTAATATTGCGTGTTTCAAACAAGCCGAAACCGCACCATATCCTCGACTAAAACCGGCATAGAATCCCAGTGGATATCGAGTAGCGCGGTCAATTGCCACCGTCAAATTCAGACGTCCCAGTGGAATGCCATTTGGGTGTAAAACAACCAAATCAAGTGGCGTGTGGTCAATTTCCACCTCCTCCAGTGGTTCAGTCGCCTGTGCACGCCGACCGAATTGTCTGAGGATGCGTTCTGTTTTCCGTGCGCCCAACCGAGCTCGCAAAACCCGTTCAGGCGCCAATTCATTGAACCAATGTGCCACTGTTGAATAAGAAGGAACTATGAGATGATCATCATCTCGCATTTTATTTGCCACGTCAATCCGTCTGGCAAGTTCGATATAAACTGTTTTGATCGTAATTTTTGGCTGTCTGGTTGCAGTTTTTGAAGCCGTTCGTGGCAGTAATTCATCTGTAATTTCGGTAAAAAGGTTTTGAACATCTTTGGATGCGCGCCGACGGCCCCCACCGCCTCTGCGGCCAATTGTGTTGTCTACCAGCGAACGAATGTCATTGCCGCTCTCAGTATACCGTTTCAACCAACGGTACACCGATGCAACGCTAACACGATATCCTCGCGCTTTTGCCTCATCCAAGACACTGGCAACCCGCGCGTCAATATCTGCACGGGTTCGACGGTCCAAATTTAATAATGGCTGGATGACAAATAATCGCCACTCTGCCAGATTTCTCATATGCTCGGGGATTTCGTCCCAACGCCGATACATATGCTCAATGGAGGTATCACCGTCGTCGACTCTATTCCCTGCCAGACGTGTTGCTACAACAAATCGCAATTCCTCTTGTACCCATGCGGCTATCAATTCATCTATAGGAATTTGTTTTCTTTCGCGTGTATGAATGTCTTCTATCAGTAGCGTAGTTTTAGTGACATCCACAACAATAAAATGATCTGTCCCCCATTTGAATTGCTGACTCGGTTTGAATCTGTAACTCATTTGTCCTCTCTACAAAGGTCTAATTGACAATATAGTATTAAATCCAATTGGTGCCAATTCTATATCGAATTGCAGTTGTCCGTAATACATACTGGCATATATGTGCCTCAATGCAGAGTCGGGGTCATTACCCATTCTGACCACCAGTTCTGCAACCGTCAGTGATTCAGTTGGATGGTTCCA
Source organism: Anaerolineae bacterium (assembly GCA_027022125.1). GTDB lineage: Bacteria > Chloroflexota > Anaerolineae > 4572-78 > 4572-78 > JANTHQ01. Next base: position 12,195 of record JALVZI010000109.1, read on the forward strand.
CATCTGCCGTATTTTTAATGTGTTTGCCAAATCGTGCTGAAATCGTGCAAATCGCCATAAAAATTTTACGTTTCTTACGCGATACGTACTGGCTAAATCACTATCCGTCACAACCACAAATTCCCAATCCCGCTCAGCGCACCACGTTTTCGCAATATTAATTTTTTTTTGATTGCTCTCGGTGCCCACATACTTTTCAGCTTTACATTCGACAACTACCCGCCTGCCGTCTGTAAATTCGACAAAAAAATCCGGCGTGTAATTGCGTTGTTTTCGCCCGCCGGATTGCGTAGTTTCCACGTATTCAATCTTGAATGGGTGGGGGTGATATTGCACGATTTTTTGGTCAAACTCCAATAGGTACATATAATCCAATTCAATCAATGATTCGTATGCTAACATTTTTTTCATTTTCAACGACGGGAACAAACCATGTCGCGGTCGTCGGTATGCCATTGTTTCCTCATTTTTTGCAATTTTCTGATATGAATATCATTATATACAATATAATTGAATTCGTCAAGTATTATGTAAACTAGATTGCTAGGTTTTATGGTAATCAATCTGGCTGTGTTACTGGATTAATACCGAGAAAAGGTATCATAAAATACACGGCTCATTTTCGCACAACTGCTTCTTCAAAACCGTCTACTTCCCGTTTCCAATGGACACCGAAAACCAGACCGGCTGTTGCAAAGTCGCTTTACAGATGATACATTGACGCAAAAACAAAGGGTCCGCATGCTCCACCACCATCAAATCGAATACCTCCACCGACATCCCATCGAAATCCTCACCTACGCCACTGACGTTCTACTCACACCGTTGAAAACTTCAGGGCAATTGCACGGATTATGTAAAACACAAAGGAGTGGGTTAGGTAATTTGCTTATATTTGGGAAAATATGTCAATATTCGTCCCCAAAAGGAGCAAAAAAGATGTCCGCCAAACCACAAATCAGTATTGCTGAACATTTTAGTCAGGTGAAAGACCCGCGTCGTCATCATGTAGAGCATCTTCTGGTCGAAATCATCATCATTGCCATTTGCGCGGTCATTTGCGGGGCAGACAGTTGGGTTGAGGTGGCAGAGTTTGGCAAAGCGAAACAGGCATGGTTGCAAACATTTCTTCTTTTACCGAATGGTATTCCTTCGCACGACACGTTTGGGCGCGTTTTTGGGCAAATAGACCCGCGGTCGTTTCAAGAGAGTTTCATCAATTGGGTGAACGCGGTTAATCGGGCAACCGCAGGTCAAATTATTGCTATTGACGGCAAGCGGCTCCGACGGTCTCATGATGGGCGGTTAGGTAAACAAGCCATTCATATGGTCAGCGCTTGGGCTAATGAAGCCCGGCTCGTTTTAGGGCAAGTCAAGACGGATGAAAAATCTAACGAGATTACGGCAATTCCCCAACTACTCGAACTGCTGGCTCTCCGGGGTTGTATTGTGACCATTGATGCGATGGGCTGTCAGACAGAAATCGCCCAAAAGATTGTCGCCGCAGGGGGAGATT